>DATHJR010000386.1:0-3190 GCA_035286525.1 Gemmatimonadaceae bacterium
CGGGGCGTAACTCCTCGATCATCCCGACAGCCTCGGAGCCGGACGATGCCTCGCCGACCAGCTGCACATCCGGACACTCCCGCAGCATGTCGCTCAGAAAACGGCGCGCGGGCCGTTCGTCATCGGCGATGATTACACGGAGAACGGTGGCGGACATGCGAATGAAAATTGGTGAGACGCTCCCCGCGCGCGACGATTCTTCTACGATCGGTCGTTGACGGCCCATGAGCTGTCGCCAATGGGCGCCGAACGAAGCGACGAGCTGCCCGCAGGGCCACCGTGGCGACACGCTCCGGCGGACGCCCTCCGCCTCCGTTCATGGAGCCATTTGAACCACTCGTTGCCCGTCCTCGCCAGCTCGCGAAAAAGTGCTGTGACGTGCCTCGCCTGGAGGTGAACTTCGACGCTCCTCATTAGGGAGCACTCGAATGCACGTCTCTTGGGTCGGTGGCCGTCTGCGAATCTGTCTCCTGCTCGGTGGGCTGACGGTGGGCGCAGTTGCACCACGCGATGCACACGCCACGACCCCCGCCGGTGGTGACATTGCCGGCTCGATTCGAGACTCGACGAACGGAACGCCGCTTCCCAATGCGGAAATCGGGGTGAAGCAGGGTGGCCAGATCGTCGCCAATACTTCAGCCGATCAGTTCGGCCGCTTCGTGGTGCACGGCGTCCCGGGCGGCAGCTATGTCGTCGAGGTCCGCCTCATCGGCTATAAGCCCGACAGCCAGACGGTCTCGGTCGCCGAGGGCGCGCGCTCCACCTTGTCCTTTCAGCTGATATCCGCACCCACTCAGCTCCAGGAGCTGACGGTTACAGCGGTGTCACCCATCGCGGTCGACACGCGCAGCGGCAATCAGGTCTACAAACAGAACGACTACCACGGCGCCCCGTCGAACACGACGTCGCAGATTCTGCAGCAGAGCATTGCCGGGGCCGCGCGTGCCCCGACGGGCGAAGTGCACATTCGCGGACAGCACGCCGAGTACCAGTACTACGTCGATGGCGTCCCCGTGCCGTCCGGTATCTCCGGCAGCCTCAACGAGCTCTTCGATCCGTCGGTCGTGGATCGCATCGAGTTTCAGACTGGAGGCTGGGACGCCGAATTCGGAAACAAGAACGCCGCGATCGTCGACGTGCGCACGCGCATTCCGACGGGAGGGTTTCACATGAACCTGGACGGCTACGGGGGCTCGTTCAAAACGGATGGAGCGGGACTAAACATCAGCGACAACGTCGGGAAGTGGGGCTTCTTCCTTTCCGGCTCTCGCCAGGAAACCGGGATGCGGCAGGAGCCCGTGATGTTCGACACCACGACCCTGAAACCACTCAACTTTCACAACAGCGGCCAGGACTATTTCAGCTTCGGCAAGCTCCAGTTCACGCCGTCGGACCGTGATGTATTCGACGTGGAAGGCAACTGGTCGCGCACGCACTTTCTCGTACCGTTCGACTCCACGCAGGGTTTCGTCGACGACCGTCAAACCGACATCAACAGCTTCGCAAACCTTGGATGGAGACATCGGTTTGGCGATCTCGACTCGGCGAGTGCGTCGAGCGGTGAACTGTTCACCGGTTTCTATTATCGGCACGGCAGTCTCTCGTACGTGCCGAATACGGCTGATGAGCCAGGATTCTTCTTCTTTCCCGATACGATCACGCCGTACAACATCAACGAGCAGCGCAACTTCAACACGTACGGAACGAAAATCGACTTCCGCTGGGGCGCGAGCCACGCGCTCGAGGTCAAGACTGGCGTGCAGGCATCGGTCACTAGCGGGCGCGAGGACTTCAACTCCACGGACGCCTCCGGGAATGCCGGCCCTGGCTCCAACTCGGATCTCAAGGGTCATGATATCGGGGTCTACGTGCAGGACGCATATACGCCCGCGGAATGGATCGAGCTCCGTACGGGCGTACGCTACGACACGCACGTCGCACCCTTCGCCGGCAATCAGCACCAGATCAGCCCGCGCGTGAAGTTGAGCTTTTTCCCCGATTTGGCGAACACGTTCTATCTCTACTATGGACGGCAGTTCATTCCGACGAATATCGAGGACCTGCGCGCGATCACAACCGTATCCGAGGGCGGTGACACCACCTCGACCTCACCGACGCTCCCCGAACGGGACGACTTCTACGAGGTCGGCTACGTGCATCGCTTTCCCGCGGGAATCGTGTGGAAGCTCGATGGCTATGTGAAGAACAGCAGCCCGGGCATCGACGACAACACGATCGCGGGAACGGCAATCGTGACGTCCGTGAATCTGGCTCAGGTGCGAATTCGAGGTATCGAGACGGTGCTCGAAGTACGTCCGGGTGGCCCAATCTCGGGATACCTGAACTTCGCAATCAATCATGCGTATGGCCGCGGGCCCGTGACGGGCGGATTCTTCCCGACGGACGTTGCCGACGTTCCGGGTGGCTGGTTCGACCTCGATCACGACCAGCGTATCTCGTCCGTGGCCTCGGTGGTGTACTCGAAGAGCCGCTTCTTCGCCAGCGCGACTGGCATCTATGGAACGGGGCTCGCGAATGGCGCAGACATCACGTCGCCGATCGGCACGGGACTCTTCGACTTCAACAAGTCCATCCACGTCGATCCCAGCTTCATCGCCAACGGAGCGCTCGGCTACAGCCTGCTGGTCGGCAACACCATCGTGCGCCCACAGCTCTTCGTCGACAACATCTTCGACAAGAAATATCTCCTCAAGGGCGCGTTCTTCAGCGGCGCGTCCGTCGGCCGGCCGCGCACGTTCGAGTTTCGAGTCGACCTGGGGATATAGATCTCGCACGACTGCACTCGTCGTCCGCCGTGCCAGGGTCCGGCGGACGGCGGCACAACCTTGACGTTCGTCTACCACCTGCGAACACTTCGAGCGAGATTCGCGCGTACCTTCGTTGGCAGTCAGCTCAACTGGTGACGCGCCTCGTACTCTCGACCTCGAGGATATGCAGAATGCGGCTTGGAATCATCGGGGCGGGACACGTCGGCGGCACGCTCGGGCGCCTCTGGGAGGCACAAGGACACGATGTCCGCTTCGGCGTTCGCGATCCCGCCGCTACAGCGGGCGGCGGTCTGCCGCACGACCGCACGGGAACCGTAGCCGACGTCGCTGCCTTCGGCGACGTGATTGTGCTCGCCATCCCGTGGCAGGCGACCGCGAATGCACTCGCGGCGGCCGGTCCG
>DATHJR010000387.1:0-5032 GCA_035286525.1 Gemmatimonadaceae bacterium
TCGGCGACGCCCTTGATCGCGCGAAGACGATCGTGCGCGGCGGCGACATCACCGGCGCGAACGACCTGACGCTTGGTTTCACAGTCCTCGGCAGCACGGCCGCACCGCTGCGCCGCAACGGTGCGCGCCTGGGAGATACGGTGTATGTCACGGGAAAGCTCGGGGGTCCGGGCGCGGCGCTCGCGGCGTGGCAGCGCGGCGACACACCATCGCCGGCAGCGCGCGAGCGCTTCGCGCATCCCGTCGCGCGCATCACGGAGGCGATCTGGCTCGCGCGCGGCGGCGCGCGCGCGGCGATCGACATCTCGGATGGGCTCATCGCCGACGCCGAGCACATGGCGGTGGCCAGTGGTGTTCGCATACAGATCGACCTCGACCAGCTTCCGTTGCACGAGGGAGTGAGTGCGCACGATGCAGCCGTGAGTGGCGAGGAGTACGAGCTCATCGTGTGCGCCGCCGCGCTCAACGTGTCGGCGTTCGAGCGCGCGAATAAACTCCCGCTCACGGCGGTGGGGCGCGTGCTCGAGCCTATTCCGGACGGTATCGGCATCTCGGTGCGGATGAACGGCGAACGGCTGGCGCGCGCCGAGGGGTTCCGCCACTTTTCCTGAACATGCGCGCGCTTCTGGCTTATCCAATGATGGTGCTGCAGACGCTGATTTTCATCGTCCCCATCACCGTCATGACGCTTTTTCGCATCCCGATTCCGCCGAACAGCTTCGTAGGACGAGGCGGACACTGGTGGTCGTACTGGGTGCTGAAGGCCGCGGGCGTGAAGGTCGTCGTGCGCAATCCGGAGAGAGTGAGCCGCACGGAGTCGCGCGTGTACGTGTCGAACCACGTCAGCTGGTTCGAGATCTTCGCGCTTGCGACGGTGATCGACCGATACCGCTTCGTCGCCAAGAAGGAGATCCAGCGCGTGCCGCTGTTCGGCAAGGCTGCCGGCGAGGTGGCGGCGATCTACATCGAACGAAACAACCGGAAGGCGGCGTTCAGCGCGTACGAAGAGGCGGCGGAGCGCATCAAGGGCGGTCTCAACGTCGTCGTCTTTCCCGAGGGGACGCGCGGGCGCACGTACGAGCTTCGTCCGTTCAAGAAAGGCCCGTTCGTTTTGGCGATCGCCGCACAGGTGCCGATCGTGCCGGTGATCACGTGGGGCTCGAAGGAAGTGCAGGCAAAGGGCGAGATCGCGATACATTCAGGAACGATCGAGCTCACCTTTCTCGAGCCCGTCGAGACGAAGGGCATGACGTACGAGGATCGCGACAAGCTCGTCGAGATCGTCTGGGGCCGTCTGGCGGAAGCGCTGGAGGAAAAGGGCGTGCCGATTCACAAGCCGACCGTAACCGAAGCGGCCGCGCTTCAAGCCGAGTAACTGCACTTCAACCGAGAGATTCATGTCAGAGATCGTAGACATCACCGCGCGCGAGATCCTGGATAGCCGTGGCAATCCGACCATCGAGGCGGACGTGCTGCTCGAAAGTGGCGCGATGGGACGCGCGGCGGTGCCGAGCGGCGCGTCGACGGGCGAGCACGAGGCGCTCGAGCTGCGCGACGCGGATCCGAAACGATATCTCGGCAAGGGTGTGCTGCGCGCGGTGCAGCACGTCGAGGAGACCATAGCTCCCGCGCTGCGCGGGATGCAGGCGGTCGACCAGATCGGCATCGACCGCGCGCTCCTCGATCTCGACGGCACGCCGAACAAGGAACGGCTCGGCGCAAACTCGATACTCGGTGTGTCGCTCGCGACGGCGCGCGCGGCGGCGGAGGAGTTGGGGCTGCCGCTGTTCCGCTATCTGGGCGGTCCGATGTCGCGCACGATGCCCGTGCCGATGATGAACATTCTGAACGGCGGCGCGCACTCCACCAACACCGTGGACTTTCAGGAGTACATGATCGTGCCCGTCGGCGCTGACACGTTCGGCGAGGCGCTGCGGATGGGCGCCGAGGTGTTTCATTCGCTGAAGAAGGTGCTGGTGAAGCGCGGACTGGCGACGAGTGTCGGCGACGAGGGCGGATTCGCGCCGGATCTCAAGAGCGACGAGGACGCGCTCAAGATCATCATCGAGGCGATCGAAGCCGCGAAGTACGCGCCCGGAAAACAGATCGCGATCGCGCTCGATAGCGCCGCGAGTGAGCTGTACGACAAGAAAGGGAAGTACACCTTCAAGAAGAGTGGCGGCGGGACGTACGACGCGGCCGGCATGATCGACATGTACGCGCGGTGGATGGAGGAGTATCCGATCGTGTCGATCGAGGATGGGCTCGCGGAGGATGACTGGGATGGATGGGCCGCCCTCACGACCGCACTCGGCGATCGCGTGCAGCTCGTGGGCGACGACATCTTCGTGACGAATACCGAGCGCCTCGCGCGCGGCATCGAGGGCCACATCGCCAATGCGATTCTGATCAAGGTGAATCAGATCGGCACGCTGACCGAGACGCTCGAGGCAATCGAGATGGCGCGATCGGCGGGATATCTCTCGATCATCTCGCATCGGTCGGGCGAAACGGAGGACACGTTCATCGCCGACCTTGCGGTGGGCACCGGCGCCGGGCAGATCAAGACGGGATCGGCGTCGCGAACCGACAGAGTCGCGAAGTACAACCAGCTGCTGCGAATCGAGGAGATGCTCGGCGACGCGGCGGAGTATCCAGGCGGCGCGATCTACGGATTGTAGGCGGCGAACGGGAGAGCGAGCGTGCGCGGGCAGTTGAGTCGGCTCATCTGGATCGCGATTGGTGCGGTCGCGCTGGTGTACGCGCTGCAGGGCGGGGAATACAGCACGACGGCGCTGTTGGGTCAGCGCTCGCGCGCGAAGCGTATGCGCGCGGGGATGGACTCGCTGCGCCACGAGATCGACTCGCTCGCGAGGGTGAAGAAGGCAGTGCTGGCGGATCCCGCGGTGCAGGAGCGGATTGCGCGCGAGGAGTTCGGAATGGTGCGCGGCAACAAGGAAATTCTGTATCGATTTGCGGAGCCGGATAGCGCGCGCAAACCTTGACACGGCTCCCGATTCACGGGATATTTGACGTCCTGGCGCGGGGTGGAGCAGCCTGGTAGCTCGTCGGGCTCATAACCCGAAGGTCGCGGGTTCAAATCCCGCCCCCGCTATTCCGACAGAGGCCGGTCCCGATGTGGACTGGCCTTTGTCGTTGCCGGGCCCTGCCATGCCTGTCACAAAAGGTCCGCGCGGCGCGCTCCCCGAAGGACGCCTTCCGGGAGACTCACGTGTTTCTGTCAGTCGCGAGCATTTTCTTGGCGGTTAACATATCGCCGGCGATCGTCGCGCCCAGGCCAATGGTCAGCGCGCCAGGCGATACCTCGTTTGTGGTGTCCGGCGATTCGGCGCAACCGCGAGATACGATCACCAATACGTCCGCTTCCCTCGCCGTCTCGCACGACTCGCTTCTCGCGACGACCGCGGCTGCCGACACGACGAGCAGGGCCGGCCGGCCGCGGGCGATCGAGTACAGCGACGCCTACCACACGCGACTCAAGATCCACCAGATCGGCGCGTATGCGATGCTCCCGCTGTTCATCAGCGAGTACTTCATCGGGCAAAAGCTGCTGACGAGTACAAATCGATCGGGGAGCCTCAAGACCACCCACAGCGTCATCGCGGGCGCGCTCGGCGTCGTCTTCGCGTCGAACACCGTGACGGGCGCGTGGAACTTCTGGGAGGCGCGCAGCGATTCGATTGGGCGCGCGCGCCGTGAAATCCATTCGGTGATCATGCTCGCGTCGGATGTCGGCATGGTCGCGACGGCGATTTCCGCGGGCGGCGCGAAAAAATCGCTCGTCGCCGCGCGAAGGCATCGCACGATCGCGATCAGCTCGATCGCGATCAGCGCCGTCGGCACTGGCATGATGTGGCTGTGGAGGAATTGACCCGATGATGTCGTTGCTCAAGTCGCTCGAGCATTTCCTCGCGCCATGGCAGTCGGCCTACAGCGACTCGAAGGTCATCTCGACGTTCGTCGTGGGAGCGCACGTGCTCGCGATGTTCATCGGCGGCGGCTTCGCGATCGCGGCTGACCGGAAGACCCTGCAAGCGCTGCGCGCGGACGCTGTTGAGCGGACGCGGCAGCTCTTCGAGCTCCACCAGATTCACAGGCCCGTGCTTGTCTCGATGGCGGTGATGCTGGTCACGGGCGTCATGCTCGCGGCATCGGACGTAAAGACATTCGCCACCGCGCCGATGTTCTGGATCAAGATCGCGCTCGTGGGGTCTCTCATTGTGAACGGCGGGGTGCTCACGAAAACGGAGGAGTCGCTTCGCAACGGCGGCATGGTCGCGGATGTCGCGCAGCGCCGCTGGGGGCGTCTTCGAACGGTGTCGTGGATGAGCCTCGTCCTGTGGTCCGCGACGCTGATCGTGGGCGTGATTCTGCAGAACGCTACCTAAAGACTTGATGAGATGATGGCATATGTCGGAGAGAGAGTTGCAAGACGATGACTGTACCGGGTGCGCACTGCCAGCGAGCCGTCGTGCCTTCTTACGCGATTCGATGCTCGCCGTGGCGGCGGCGCTCGTTGCCGTCGGAGTGAATCAGACGTCCGCGATCGCGGCTCCTGTCGCAATGATCACCGGTCGTCGCCGCGCGACCCACGGCGTGAAATATCCGATCCCTGCCGAGGACGGCGCGCAGATCGACAAGGACAACCAGGTCATCCTCGTTCGCTGGCAGAACATGGCGTACGCGTTCAACCTGTCGTGTCCGCACCAGAACACGGCGCTGCGATGGGATGACCCGGATAAGCGCTTTCAATGCCCGAAGCATCACTCGAAGTATCGCCCGGACGGCGTCTTCATCGAGGGTCGCGCGACTCGCGGCATGGATCGCCTTGCGATCACGAAGGAGGGCACCGACCTGGTTGTCGATGTCGACAAGATGTTCAAGGAAGACGAGGACGGCGCGGCATGGACCGCCGCCGTGGTGCCTCTGTCAAACTGATGCAGGAGAGTCGTATGTCGCAGAACGAACGATCGGACACTCTGCTCGTCGCGCCGGTGCCACCGTGCGTGTC
>DATHJR010000388.1:0-5932 GCA_035286525.1 Gemmatimonadaceae bacterium
CCGATGATCGCGCACATTCCATCGATGCTGCCCGTATGCATCCAGATGGTGTGCCCGTGGTATTCCTGCACGAACCAGCCAAGCGCGTAGCTGAAGAACATGGGTCGTGCGAGCGAGAGCGCGGGATACTCCTCCATTGGCGCGCGCATTTGCGGTGTGACGAGCTCGGCGAACGTCTCCGGCCGAATGAGGCGCTTCGTGCCCACTCGCCCGCTGTCGAGTATGAATCGCATCCATTTCGACATGTCGGAGACGCTCGACCACACCGATCCCGCGCTCGCGATGGCATCCGTGGTCCGGATCGCCACCACGTGCACCGTGTCGTTGGTCAGGTCGTGCGGCACCGCGACATTCGGCTTCGATTTGAGCTCGGAGACGAGCGGGATGGTTTCCGTCATCTGCAGCGGAGCGAAGATGCGGGTGCGCACGAACGTTTTCCACGGCATGCCGGATAGGCGCTCGACGAGCAGCCCGCCAATCGCGTAGACGACGTTTTGATATTCCCAGTGCGAACGGAACGACGACGATGGCTTCACGTAGCGTAGCCGTCGGATCATCTCCGGCATGCTGTACGAATTTTCCGGCACCGCCCAGAGCAAGTCGGTGCCCGGAAGCCCGGTGCGGTGCGTGAGCAGGTCTCGCACGGTGAGCTCGCGCGTCGCGTACGGGTCGTAGAGCCGCAGGTCGGGAAGGTAGTCGATGACATGGTCATCCCACTTCAACTTTCCCTCGTCGACGAGCATGGCGAGCGCCGCCGACGTCATGGCTTTCGTCGTGGAGCCGATCGCGAAGCGTGTGTGCTCAGTCGCGGGCGCCGGCTTTCCAATCTCGATCACGCCATAGCCCTTCGCGAACACGAGCGAATCATCCTTCACCACCGCGATCGCGAGCCCCGGAACTCGCCAGTCGTGCGCCGCGCGGGCGACGTAGCGGTCGAACACCCCGAGATCGGGTGACGCCTGCGCCTTGATCGCCGGCGCAACGGCGCACGTGAACGCGAGCGCGCCCGAGAGCGCGCTGCTCCACGGCCGCGCGCGCACCGCCGCCTCGCGGATCTGCATCATGCTCATTTCGACACGCGATTGATGGGCGCCGGTCGCGGCGCGCGCTGGAACGGATGTGCCTCCAGCATCTTGAGCGCCTCCGCCACCGCTCGCTCGAGCTGCGCATCCCGTCCGTGGATCACGTCCGCCGTGGTGTTCTCGACTTCGATGTCCGGGGCAACCCCCTCGTTTTCGATCGACCACTTGCCGCTCAGATCGTAGAACGCGAGGTCGGGAGCGGTGATGCCGCCATTGTCGAGTGGCAGGGGAACGCCGAGTGTGCCAACCAACCCTCCCCAGGTGCGCGTTCCGACGAGCGGGCCGAGCTTGTACTGGCGGAAGTAGTACGGCAGGGCGTCGCCTCCGGAGCCGGCGGACTCATTGATGATCATCACCTTTGGTCCGACGATCGTCCCCATTGGCATCGTGATCGTCTGTCCCGCGCGCTCGGCGAAGTACCCGGCGAGCGGGCGGTTCAGCTGATCGACGATGTAGTCCGCCACGGCACCGCCCTGGTTGTAGCGCTCGTCGATGATGACGCCCTGCTTGTTCTGCTGCGCGAAGTAATACCGGTTGAACGCGGTGTAGCCGGCGCCGGCGGTGTTCGGGAGCCACACGTAGGCCAGCCGTCCTCCGGACAGCTTGTCGACCAGCTTGCGATTGTCGTCGATCCAGGCCTGTGTCCTGAGCGGCTCGTCGTCCGCCACCGGACGCACGGTAATGACCCAGGAGCCCTTCGCCGAGGGCGCACTGTTCACCCGGATCGTCGTGAGCTTTCCCGCCGTCCCTTCGAAGCGGCTGTACACGTTCGCGGGTGGCGCGAGCGGCACTCCGTTCACGTCGAGGATATAGTCTCCTTCTGCTACTTTCAGTCCGGGCTCCACGAGGGGTGCGTGCATGTGGGGGTTCCAGCTGCCCCCCGTGTACACGCGCTGAATTCGATACAGCCCGTTGTCCACGACCAGGTCGGCACCGAGGAGACCGACCGACGTATGCGACGTGTCGGGAACATCGCCCTCGCCCTCGAGGTAGGAGTGCCCTACCGTCAGCTCACCACCCACCGAGGCTATGAGATAGGCCAGGTCTGCGCGATGCTGGATGTAGGGCACGAAGACACTGTACTTGTCGTAGATGGCCTTCCAGTCGTTCCCGTGCATCTTCGCGTCATAGAAGAACTCGCGCTGCGTGCGCCACGTCTCCCGGAAGATCTCGGACCATTCCGCCCTCGGATCAACCAGAGTTTCCATCTCGCTCACGTCGAACGCGCCATCACCGGCCTTGGCCGGCTCCTCCGTCGGCACGATTGCGTAGCGACTGGCGGGGGTGCTGTACATCAGCTTCTTCGTATCGGACGACAGCGTATACGACGAAATTCCCTCGAGAAAGGTGCGAGCCTTTCGATCCGCGAGGCGATACTGCCACAGGCGCCGCGACTGATCGCCGGAGCCCGACGGAGATGGCGCTTCGGTGAAGAAGAACGTGCCGGCGCTCCCGGCGATGAGATTGGCGTAGTCTCCCTCGGCGGTGGCGAGCGGGATCGTGCGCTGCTGAATGCCAGCGATGTCGACGCGAGTCGCGGAGGCCGTGTCCAGCCGCGGCTTCGTTGCCGGTTTCGCCGCTTCCCCGCCAGCGTGGCGCGCCTTGCCGCCCGTACTGTCCGTTGCCTCGGCTGCTTTCCCGGGCTCGTCGCTCAGATTCGGCAGGAGCGGCGACGGCTCGGTTGCGCTCAGCACCGTGAGATAGATGCTTCTCCTGATCGGGCGCTCGAACGCGCTCATGTCCAGCCAACCCGTGTTGAGCGCGAAGTTCGTGCTCGCCAGGAAATAGAGATACTTCCCGCTGGCATCGAACGCCGGTGCGGTCGCATCGGCCATCGCGTCCGTCAGCTGATATGTCTTTCCGGTGGCGAACGAGTACAGAAAGATCGACCGCAGGTGACTGTCGAGCGACTTGGAGTAAGCCACCCACCGTGAATCCGGCGACCACGCCGGCTCAAATCCGCGCCCGGGATCGTCGTAGGTATCCGTGTCGAGCTTTGTGAATTTTCCGGTCGACACATCCACCACCCACAGATTGGCCTCCGTGTCCTTCAGCAGGATGTGCTTGGCGTTCGGCGACCAGACCGGTTTCGAGAAGTAGGCAAGCGACGGCAGCGTGATCGCGCGGGGCTTCGAGGCGCCTGTTTGGTCACCGATCATCAGCTGGTATTCGCCGGTCGGGTCGGACAGCCACGCGATCTGATTGCCGTCCGGCGACCACGCCGGCTCGCGATCGTGCGCGCCCGAGCTCTGTGTGATGTTGCGATAGCTTCCGTCCGTCGCGGCAACCGTGAAGATGTCGCCCCGGGCCTCGAACGCAGCGCGAACGCCGGTAGGCGAGAGCGTCGCCTCCGTGATCAATGCCGCCACCTTCTTCATCTGCGGCCGCGACCACGGAAAGTCTCCATGCACGGAAATGTTCAGCTGACGCGATTCCCCCGTCTTGAGATCGACGAGGTGGATGTAGCCCGCCTGCTCGTAGGCGATCGCATCGGGTCCGGCCGATGCGCTCATGATGTCGTAGTCGCGATGATGCGTGAGCTGCGTCAGCTGCTTCGATTCGAGATTGTGCGCGAAGAGATTGACCGTGCTGTCGCGATCGGAGAGGTAGTACACTGTGTTCCCCACCCACATGGGGTCCGTGTCGTTGGTATTGCTCCACGGCAGCTTCTCCTCCGCGTAGCTCGCCACATCCTCCACTCGAATGGGCTGCGTGCGGCCCCCGCGGTAGCGCCTCCACTGACTGCTCTGGCTCTCCGCCCAGTTCACGGCGAACATCGCCGTTCCGAGCGCCTGGTACGCGATCCGTTTGCCGTCGGGCGAGTACGTGCCCGTGAATGCGCGCGGAATCGGAATCTCCACGGGCATGCCGCCCTCGATCCCGACAGTCCAGAGCCGCAGATAGGAGTTGGCTCCCGGCGTGGGCAACGTTCCCCGGCTCGACGCGAACACAACGCGTTTTCCATCGGGGGTCCATCCCCGGACAAAATCGGCGCCGGGATGATACGTCAGCCGCTTCGGCTCACCGCCTGCAACCGGAACGACGAACACGTCGGTGTTTCCGGAGATCGTCGCCGAAAACGCGATCTGCGAACCGTCCGGCGAGAAGTATGGATCGCTCTCCTCGGATGGCGTGCTCGTGAGACGCCGCGCCTCTCCGCCCGTGCGAGGCACCACCCACAGATCTCCTCCGTACTCGAAGGCAACCAGCTCGCGGCTCACGGCGGGCCGTCGCAGGAACCGCGTGCCCTGTGCCGATGCTGTGGTGACAACCATCATCGCCAGCGATGAGCCCACGAGGCACCGTCGCACGAGTGTCAGCAATCGCAACGAGGAACGCGGGGTCATCGGATGGCGCAGCATGCTCGATCTCCTTTCCTTGATTCGTAAGAGCGCATCACGCCTTCATCCAAGATTTGGATTGTTGATCCGCTCGACATTGGGCAGCGGGAAGCACGACTGGTCGCCGTAAGTGCCGCCCGATACGTATGGCGCGCCGGTCGCGGGGCTGAGCGGCAGCCCGAGCCGGCGGATGTCTCCCATCCGATGGCCTTCGAGGAAGAACTCGCGCCGCCGCTGCTCCACGATCTCGGCAATCACGACAGGCAGAGTGAGCGATCCCGGATTGAAGACCGGCTGCCCCGCAGCGGTTCGCAACGTGTTGATGATCGTCTTTGCTCCGTTCAGATCACCCGTGTTGGCGTCGTTCTCCGCGATGATCAGCTGCGCCTCAGAGTACTTCGCGAGCGCCTGCGGCGAGGTGGCCGAAGCATCCTTGTTGGCGGACCAAATGGTGGTCACGCCATCTGAGCCAAGAGCGAAGGTGTTGGTCACCGCGATACGCGGATCGTGGCCGCCTGTGGTAGCCGTGTCGCGATTAATGATCGACGTGTCCACTGATGCGAACTGCGCCATTTTCGTTTGGATGAACACCAGATTCTGACGCCGCGTCGCAGTGGCGTCGTGGTCGATGTCGACCTCGAAGCCCAACGGAATCTGCGCGGCATCGGTGGCCGCAGCGGCGGAGTTCCCCAGATCCAGCTCGGTACGCGCACGACCAAGAAGTGCGAGGTTGAGCGTTGGCGTGTCACCCGCTCTCGTTGCCGCCGTGACAGCCGTGTCGAATCGTGTCTTTGCGTCGGCAAAGAGTTGCGCCGGAGTTTCCTCGGGACCGAGGTCGAGCGCGGCGGAGCACATCCCTTCGCCGAGCAGCACGAGACTGTAGCCCGCGTAGGTCGATGCGACGCCAATGAGCTGGCTGCGATCAGATACCTGTGCGTCCGTCCATCCCTCGAGATGCGCTACGGCGACGTCATTCGAGGCGCGCGCCACCGAGAGCGGCGTGTACACGCCTGCCTGTTGTTGAAATGTGCAATCATTCGTCCCGTAGGGCTCGTCGGGAGTGAGGGTGCGGCGATCAACGTCGAAATTCGCAGTTTGCGAGATTGCGTTCGCGAGCTCGTCCATGAAGGTTCCGCTCGCCACGATGTAGTCGTTGAATGCGCACTCGAAATCGCCCCGCGAGCTGTTGACGATCAGGTCGGCGTTTTCCGGCGCGAACACCTCCGGACCGAGCTGCCCCGGATTCGATTGTTGAAGGCGTGTGATGTCGCGACACGCCGTCATCGCCAAACCAAGCGACAGCGTCGCAATCGCAGCGCATGCTGCGAGCATCTGTCGGCTTCCATGCGGAGCAACACGCACGGCCGCCGAGTCTCTCCTCATCTGTGAGTTTCGCATGGTCAGAAGGTCAGGTTGAGGGTGGCGACGATGCGGCTGAGAGGAGGCGTGACGGCCTGATCCCCTTGAAGGAGCCCTGTCGGAAACAGGTTCACCTCGGGATCGGGCCCT
>DATHJR010000389.1:0-2899 GCA_035286525.1 Gemmatimonadaceae bacterium
TGACTCGTCGCGTGGCGATGTTCATCGCCCTGATCGCGGCGCTCGGCGCCATCGGAGTCGTCGCGGACATCCTGCTCTCCTGACGTTGGAGCGAGGTGAGCGCTGGGGCGGGGTCGGGCTGGCGACGCGCCGCGTCTTTTAAGTCCCGCAATGAAGGGCTTGCGCCATATATATTGGAGTCATATATATTGGCTCCATGATCACTCTCGAGCTCAAAAAGGGTAGCGCCGACTTCCTGATCCTCTCCCTGTTGCGCGACGAGCCGCGGCACGGGTACGAGTTGAGCAAGTTGATCGAGTCGCGCTCCGGTGGCGTCGTGCAGTTCCAGGTGTCCTCGCTCTACCCACTGCTCTATCGCATGGAGGAGCGCGGGTGGATCAAGGGAAAGTGGATCGAGAAGGCGGGGCAGCGCCGCCGCCGCTACTATCACATCACCGCGGCCGGCCGCGAGGCCGTCAAGGAGCAGCGCGAGAGCTGGCTCGAGTTCGTGCACGCCATCGGCCAGGTCGTCGGGACGTCCCATGCCTGACTGGGCGAGCGAGATCCGCGATCGCCTCGCGCCGCTCGGCCTCCGCGCGGAGCGCGAGCACGAGATCGCCGAGGAGCTTGCGCAGCATCTCGATGACCGGTATGCGGAGATGCGGGCCCACGGCGCGGGCGCGGTCGACGCCGCGCGACAGGTGCGCGAGGAGCTCCACCGCGGTCCGCTTCTGAGCGCATTCGCGCAGTCCGAGCGCGCAAACATCGCCCGCGACGCGCCACCTCCGGGTGCACAACGGCCTGGCGCACTCGCCTCCGCCCTGTGGCGCGACATCCGCTACGGCGAGCGCTCGCTGCGCAAGGCGCCCGGCTTCACGCTGATCGCCACGATCACGCTCGCACTCGGGATCGGCGCCACGACCGCGATGTTCAGCGTGCTCAATGCCGTGTTGCTTCGCCCGCTTCCGTTCGTGCAGCCGCAGCAGCTGGTCCGCGTCTTTAATACCTACGGCTCGACGGCGGGCAATCTCCAAGCGCTGTCAGTGGCGGACTTCCTGGCGCTGCGCGCCGACACACGGGTCTTCTCCTCCGTCGCTTCGTTCCGGCTTCCCAACGACGGATTCTCCTACGTTGCCGCGGATCGCGCCGAGCGAGTCTACGGTGCGGTCGTGAGCGCAGGTTTCTTCTCCACCCTCGGCCTCAACGCCTCGATTGGACGCGTCTTCCGCGAGGGCGACGATGCCGCCGGCGCGCCGCCCACGGCGGTGCTCAGCAACGCCTTTTGGCGCCAGCGGCTCGGCGGCGATCCGTCGATCGTCGGCAAGTCGATCAACATCCAGGGGCGTCCCACGACGGTGATCGGGGTGATGCCCGCATCCGTCTGGTACCCGCGCGGCGATCGCGCCGAGCTGTGGGTCAACGACAACTTTCCACCGCCACCGCGTCGCGGCCCGTTCGGCCTCGCCGTCGTGGCGCGGCTGCGACCGGAGATCAGCGCCGCCGAGCGGAGCGCGGCGCTCGCGCAGATCGCGGCCGGTGTTCGCGCGCAATTCCCCGGCGGACCGGACAAATGGACTTTCGCGCAGCAGCCGCTTGCCGAACGGTTCAGCGGTCCCCTTCGCCCCGTGCTGCTCGTACTGATGGGCGCGGTGATCGCGGTGCTCCTGATCGCGTGCGTGAACGTGACGAATCTCATGCTCGCGCGCGCGACTAGCCGCGAGCAGGAGATCTCGGTTCGCACAGCGCTCGGCGCGAGTCGATCCGCGCTCGTGCGCCAGCTCTTGATCGAGGGTACGCTGCTCGCGCTCATGGGCGGCGCGGTCGGCGTGCTCGTCGCGATGTTGGGCGTTCGCGCGTTGACGTCCATCGCGCCGGACACGCTCTTCGTATTGCGCGACTTCAAGACCGGTGTCGATGGGCGCGTACTCGCCCTCGCGCTGCTCGCGACGATGGGAAGCGTGTTGCTGTTCGCACTCGCGCCCGCGATTCTCGGCGCATCGTCGCGCGCCATCGGCGCGATGCGCGACGCGGTGCGCGGCGGTACCGACGCGCCGGCGCGGCGTCGGCTGCGCAGCGCGCTCGTCGTCGCCGAGTTCGCGCTGTCGCGCGTGCTACTCGTTGGCGCGGGACTGCTCGTGCGAAGCCTCGCGCGGCTCCGCGCGGTCGACACCGGTGTGCACGGTGACGGCGTGATCACCGCCTCGATTGCGCTCCCATCGATTCGATATCCGACGACCCAGAAGATCGACGTCTTCCATGATCGGTTGATGGCGGAGCTGCGCGCGCGTCCGGGAATGGAGCGCGTGAGCACGAGCGTCGGGCTCCCGCCGGATGTCTTCGGCAGCAGCTCCGACTTCTTCGTCACCAGCCATCCCGTTGCCGATGGCGAATTCTCGCCGCTCGCCGATGTGCTCGCGGTCGACGGCGACTACTTCGCCGCTTTCGGGATCCCGCTGCTGTCGGGCCGCATCTTCGACGATCGGGACAACCGGGACGCGCCGAGCACTGCCATGATCAGCGAGGCGCTCGCGCGAAAATATTTCCCGGGTACGAGCCCCGTAGGCGAGCGATTGAACGTCGGCGGAACGGGCGATGACAACGCGTACACGATCGTTGGCGTCGTCGGCAATGTGCGATACGATGGCGTCGCGCAGCATCCCTCCGAGGCGATCTACTTTCCCTTCATCCAGGGAGGCATGGGTATCACGCCGAGCTTCTCGGTGATCGTGCGCACCAAGGCCGGCGCCGACGATGTCGGCCGCCTGGTACGCGAGGTCGTGCACGGCATCGACCCCGAGCTCGCCGTTGCGAACGTGCGGACGGTGCGCGATCTGGTCGAAAATTCCGTTGCTGGAGACAAGTTCAGGACCACGCTGCTCGGCGTCTTCGCGCTGTTGGCGCTCGTGCTCGCGGCCGTGGG
>DATHJR010000390.1:0-3060 GCA_035286525.1 Gemmatimonadaceae bacterium
CGTTCCACCACCGGTCGAACCTGCGCGTAGATGTAGCCCTCGTTGCTGTAGGCGTTGCGAATGGCGGTCGTCGCGTCGTCCCAGGCGGTCTGATCGAACGCGCCGATATCGCGGTCCTTGTGGCCGAGCACTCCGCGGAGGCGCTGCGTGATCGTGGGATCGCGCGCCTGGAACGGGTAGTAGCGCATCAGCTCATCGGTCGTGAAGTGGTGGTTCCCGACGATCTCCATCGTGCCAACCCGATAGCGCTTACCCTCGTCCACCGTCACCTGCAGCATCCCTTTGCCATTGGCGCGGTCGACGACCAGCGTGTCCTTCACGATCTGTGCGTCGATGAGCCCGTGCTGCTCGTAGAGCTTGGGAATGCGCTCGCTCAGGTCACCCTGAAATTTCTCGTCGTCGAACTCGCCCTTGCGCCAGAACCAGAACGCCTCCGGCTTGATCTTCATCGCTCCGACCACTTGGTCGTCCTTCAGTTCCTTGTTTCCCTGAATGTCGACGCCGGAGATCGCGAGGTGACGTCCCTCATCGATGTTGAAGACGAGGTGCGCCTCACCGCCCGTCGTGTCCGTGACCGGCGTGATCTTGGCGAGATAGTAGCCGCGCGCCTGATACATCGAGTCGAACTTCTGGACGGTGTTTCGCACTCCGGAGGGATCGAGCGCGCGGTTGACGGGCAGCTCGACCTTGCCGCGGAGCGTCCCTTCCGAGATCACTTTCGCTCCCTTGATCGTGAAGCTCTTGAGCAGCGGGCGCTCGATCACGGTGAGCGTGAGGATCGAATGACCGGCGGCGACTTCGCAGCCCGCCTGGACGTCCTCGAACGCACCGGTGGCGAACAGGTTGCGCAGAGTCCGCTGGAGGACGCGATAGTTCAGCGAGTCGCCAGCGGCGAGGCCAGCGTCAGCGCGAATTTTTTCGGTCGTGACGCGTTTGTTGCCGCGCACCGCCACCGAATCGGGGAGCACGCAGCCGGTGCCTGCGCCCTGTGCGTGCGCGGTCATGCTCGCGAGGCTAATCGCGAGTGGAAGGAAAAAAAGTCGGGACATTCCGGGTAATGTACACATGAAACGGCCGAATGGCCCAAACGACAAGCCATTCGGCCGGTAGTGCTACGTGCGATCGCCCAATCAGGTGGTCTTCGACAGCACCCGGAACTCGAGCTTCGCTCTATCGCCGGCGACGTCGACCTCGATCTCGTCGCCCTTTGCGAAGTCGCCGATCAGAATCTTCTCCGACAGCGGATCTTCGATGAACTTCTGAATCGCCCTCTTGAGCGGCCTCGCGCCGAAACTCTCGTCGTAGCCCTGCGTGCTCAGAAATTCGGTGGCCGCCTCGGTGAGTCTGAGGGTGATCTCCTCATCGCCCAGCCGCTTCTGCACTTCCTTCATGAGAATCGACACGATCAGCGCGATGTGCTCCTTGCCCAGCGGATGGAACACGATCACGTCGTCCAATCTGTTCAGGAACTCCGGATTGAACACACGCTGGATCTCTTCCTTCACCTTGTCCTGAATCCGTCCGAAGTTCTCCTTCTCGCCCGGAGTGGTGAAGCCGAGTCCCTTGCCCTTGGTGATGTCCCGCGCGCCGACGTTCGACGTCATGATGACGACGGTGTTCTTGAAGTCGATGACGCGGCCGTAGTTGTCCGTCAGGTGTCCTTCGTCGAGCACCTGCAGCAGAATATTAAACACATCCGGATGCGCCTTCTCGATCTCGTCGAGTAGCACGACGCTGTACGGCTTCCGCCGCACGGCCTTCGTCAGCGTCCCCGAATCTTCGTATCCCACGTACCCCGGTGGGGCCCCGATGAGCCTCGACACCGAGAATTTTTCCATATACTCGCTCATGTCGACGCGAATGAGCGCCGCAGGATCGGCGAAGAGGAACTTTGCGAGTGACCGGGCCAGCTCCGTCTTTCCGACGCCCGTGGGGCCGGAGAAGATGAACGAGCCGATCGGACGCGACGGATCCTTGAGCCCTGCGCGACTGCGTCGAATCGAGCGCGCGAGCGCCTTGATCGCCTCGTCCTGGCCGACCACAGACTCGTGCAGCTCTTCCTCCATGCGCAGCAGCCGCGAGCTCTCCGCCTCCTGGAGTCGCATGACCGGAATGCCCGTCCAGCGGCTGACGATGAAGGAGATCTCCTCCTCGCCGAGCACGGGACGGAACGACTGCCGGTGCTTCTCCCACTCGTCCTGCTTCTTGCGAATGTCGCCCTGCAGCTCGCGCTCGCGATCGCGCAGCGACGCCGCGCGCTCGAAGTTCTGGTCGCGGACGGCCGCTTCCTTCTCGCCGTTCACGCCCTCGAGCTTGGCCTTGAGCTCTGCCACTTCCGGCGGAGGCGCCTGTGCGGCGAGCCGCGCGCGCGCGCCCGCCTCATCGATCACATCGATCGCCTTGTCCGGGAGGAAGCGGTCGGTGATGTAGCGCTCCGACAGCTTCGACGCGGCCACGAGCGTCGAATCGGGGATCGTCACGTGGTGATGATCCTCGTACTTCTTGCGCAGCCCCTTCAGGATCTCGACGGTCTCGTCGACGGAGGGCGGATCGACTACGACGGTCTGGAAACGACGCTCGAGCGCGCCGTCTTTCTCGATGTACTTGCGATACTCGTTGAGCGTGGACGCACCGACGCACTGCAGCTCGCCGCGCGCTAGCGCCGGCTTGAGCATGTTGCTCGCGTCAATCGCACCCTCGGCGGCACCCGCGCCGACGAGCGTGTGAAGCTCATCGATGAAGAGGATGACGTTCTTGTTCTGCGCGATCTCGTTCATGACCGCCTTGAGTCGCTCCTCGAACTGACCGCGATACTTGGTGCCGGCGATCACGGCCGCCATGTCGAGCGCGAGTACGCGATTGTCGCGCAGCGAGTCGGGGCATTCGCTGTTCGCGATGAGCTGCGCGAGCCCTTCGACGATGGCCGTCTTGCCAACCCCCGGCTCACCGATGAGAACGGGATTGTTCTTCTGACGGCGAGAGAGAATTTGGATGACGCGCTCAATCTCTTTGTTGCGCCCGATCACCGGATCGAGTTTGCCGGCGCGGGCCGCCGCGGTG
>DATHJR010000391.1:0-2886 GCA_035286525.1 Gemmatimonadaceae bacterium
GCCCGGCATGCTCTCGTCAGTGATCACCGCGTCAAATCGCTGGGGATCGGCGAGAAACGCCTCGACCGCAGTGGCGCTGGCGGTGAAGCCGACAGGCGTATAGCCCAGCTCGGTCAGCGTCTGCGTCGCAAGCCGGACCAGCGACTCCTCGTCGTCCACGACCAGAACTCGCTGGCGCTCTCCGCGTCGCGTAGCCGGCTGCGAGCGTCTCTTGGGCTCGCCGACGCTGGTGGCGACGTCACCGGCACGAGGCAGATACACCGTGAAGACGCTCCCCTTGCCGACCGTGGTCGCGACGTCGATCGCACCCCCCAGCCCCATTACGATACCGTGAACGAGCGAAAGACCGAGGCCGGTCCCTACACCGACTTCCTTGGTGGTGAAGAATGGATCGAAGATTCTCTCGACGATTTGCGGCGGGATGCCGCTCCCCGTATCGGCCACCTCCAACACCACGTAGTCCTTTGCGGCGAAGGTGCCTGTCGTGGCAACGCGTGGCAGATCGCCTTTGGCGCGGTCGAGCGACACACGCAATGTGCCGCCCGAGGGCATGGCCTGCACCGCGTTCGTCACCAGATTCATCAGCACTTGATGAATCTGCGTCGCGTCACCCATGACGGTTGCGCGGCCCGAGCGCAACCGATCCTCGATCGCGATACCCGGCGGCGATCTTGCCGCGAACAATCCGAGCGTCTCGCGGACAACGTCCTCGACGTGCACCGCGACCCGCTCGCCGACTCCGCTGCGGCTGAAGGCGAGGATTCGATCCACCAGCGCGCGACCGCGCTCGCCTGCGATCATGATGCTATCCAGGTCGCGACGCAGTCGGCTTCCTGCGGGCGCGTCACGCAGCGCCATCTCGCCATAGCCCAGGATCGCTCCGAGGAGGTTGTTGAAGTCGTGCGCGATGCCGCCGGCGAGCGTCCCCATCGCCTCGAGGCGCTGAGCCTGGCGCAGCTGGTGCTCCATCCGCAGCAGCTCTTCTTCGGCGAGATGGCGATCGGTCACATCGAGCATGAACCCGACTACGCGCGTAGGTCTGCCTTCCGGATCGAAGAACATCCGTCCCTTCGCTTGCAACCACCGAATCGTTCCGCCTTTGTGCAGGACGCGATATTCGGCATCGACATCGCCCGATTCCTGCGCGGCCTTGATCGCCGCTCGCACCTTCGGCCAGTCTTCCGGATACACGAGAGCTTTCCAGGATTCGTAAGTGCCGTCGTACGACCCCGGTGCAATCCCGTACATGGCTTCCAGGTCGGACGACCAACGATTTTCGCCCTCGCCGGCGCCGATCCACCACTCGAACGCCACCGCGCGCGCAGCCTTCTGCGCGAGATCGAGCATCTCCTGGCGCGCCCGAAGCTCCTCATCGACGCGCTTGCGCGCGGTGATGTCGGTCATCGCGCCCGCCCAGCGAATCGGCGTACCGGAAGCGTCGCGCGAACAGCGACCGGTCATGTGGACCCAACGCGTTTCGCCGCGCGGGACGATGCGAAGCTCCATATCGACCCGGTCCGTCTTGCCGGCGAAATGCTCCGCGACGGCTTGCGCGTACTTCGGACGTTCTCCTGGATAAAACGGGAATCGTTCAACCCATTCGGAGCGGCTGGCAAAAGTGATGTCGGCAGGCAACCCGCACATGTCGAGCAACAACGGAGAGACGTACATCTTGTCGGCCGGGATATTCCAGTCCCAGTGGCCGTCCCCGGTCGCTTCCATGGCCAGCGCGTAGCGGTGTTCCGAAAGCCTTAGCGCCTCCTCGGCGCGCTTGCGATCCGTCACGTCCCTGCTGGTACCCGACCAGCGGACCGGCTTTCCCGAAGCATCGCGCCTGCACACGCCGCTGAATTGGATCCAGCGCGTCTCGCCACTGACGTTCGCGCGCAGCTCCATGCTGAGGCGGGAGCCGGTGCCGGCAAAAAGATCTGCCACCGCACGCAACCACGCGTCCCGGTCCTCAGGCACGAGGGGTAATCTGGCCAGAAAATCCGCGCGCGAGGCGAAGGTCGAGTCTGCGGGCAATCCGTAGAGCTGCAGGTCGCGCGGTGACGTGTAGTACTCGCCCGTGCCGACGATCCAGTCCCAGTGGCCGTCCCGCGCCGCTTCCATCGCCAGCGCATAACGCTCCTCCGATATCCGCAGCGCCTCCTCGGCACACTTGTGCGCATGGATGTCGCTGATCGCTCCGACCATCCGCGTCGCCCGTCCCCTTTCGTCGCGCACGCAAAGGCCGCGTCCGTGCACCCAGCGGTAGCTTCCGTCCAATTGTCGCACCCGCCACTCGCCGTCATAGTCAGGCGCGCGCCCGGCAACGTAGTCATCGATCGCACGGGATTGCGATTCCACGTCATCAGGATGAAGCTTCCACATCGTGCGCCACTCCGCGCGCTGCCGAACCGTGAGCCCCGGCTCGAGCCCATTCAACACCTGCGCGCGCTCGGAGTAGAACATCTCGCCGGTCAGGATGTCCCAGTCCCAGATGCCATCGCTCGATCCCGCAATGGCGAGCGAGAATCGCTCTTCGCTCCGGCGCAGAGATTCGTTCGCTTGCGCCAGCTGTGATGTTCGTTGTGCGACCAATCCCTCCAGGTCGTCATGCGCGCGATGGAGCGCCTGCTCGGCCTGCCGCCGAATCGCGATCTCGTTCTCCAATTGCACGTTTTGGCTGGCAAGCTGCTCGAGCATGCCGTTGACGGTTCGCGCCAGCGCATCGAGCTCGTTCGAGCCGCCGCGTATTTGGAGACGGCGTGAAGAGCCGCCTTCGACAATGGCGGAGGCAGCACGGCTGATTTCACGCACCTCGAAAAGCAGCGCGCGACGAATCAACCACCCAATGACAGCGCCCAGTATGAGAGCGATCCCCGTGGCGCCCGCAATTCCAAA
>DATHJR010000392.1:0-5934 GCA_035286525.1 Gemmatimonadaceae bacterium
ACGGTACGAGTTTCCGTGATCACCGTGTCGCCGAGCACGACTCGCCCCAGGGAGTGAAAGTGCCGGTCGCGGTGCGCGGAGATCACGGCGTTGCCCGGCTCCCCCGGTGACGCGCTTCCCGGCAGATGTCCCGGCCCCGCATCCAGCTCGTCGTCTCCGACCCCCTCGGCGATCACCTCGTCGAGCTGCACCGACGGAATGAGCAGCCGGCCGACCAGCGAGCCCGCGGAATAAATCGTGTGGGTGGGAGCGGCGGCGAGCGACGCTCCCGCGACGGCGTTGTGCGCCTCGAGCGCGGCCCACGCGGCGCGCGCCGCGTCACGCTCGTAGGCACCACTCGCATACCGATAGCCGACGTAGAGAAGCAGCGCCGCTCCGACCGCGACGAGCGCGGTGCCGAGCGCGCGTTTCACGCTACGGTCGGCGAAGCGCGGCGCCGGCCAGCAGCGTGGTCACACCGGCTATCGCGAGAAGCGGAAGCATCGAGGCCGTCGCGGGTGCGGGCGCGCCGCTCGCGAACTTTCTCGTGTCTGCGCGCGCCACGCGATTCGTGTCTGCGCGCGCCACGCGACTCGACGTCGGCGGAGCCGCGGCGGCCGAGTCGGGACCCTTGAGCCCCGCGCTGTCGTGCACCTCGACCGTCGCGATCGATGCCGCCGAGTCCGCGCTGATGCGCGCGTTTCGCGCGAGCACGACCGAGTCCCTTAGCAACGGTGCCCTCGCCGAGTCGCCGGTGGTCTTCGCCAGCACGGTGTCGGCGGCCGGAATGGAGACGCCGGAGGCGGAATCCACCCACTTCTTCATGTCCGTGACGCGCGCCGCGAGCGCCACCGTCGCGCGCCGCACGGAATCCTGCTTGGCGATGGTGTCGACCTGAGCTTTCATGCGAGGCGGAACCACCGCGGCGGTGAATTGTGCGCCTGCGGTGCCAGTCATCGTTACTGCCGCGATGGCGCAGACGACGAGAGGAAAATGTTTCAGAATCACGCCAAACCTCCGCTGAATCGGACTGTGCGAGCTACGCCGAGGCAGGATTGGTGCCGCCTCCTGGCAACTCACACGACGATCACGCGTCCGGAAAAGCGTCCGCCTTGCGACTCTCCACCAGCTCGCGCTCCTTCGACGTCTTGTCGTACATCGCCAGGACCTTGATTGTTTCACCGGCGTAGCAGTCGAAGGTCTTGCCCGCGCCCTTGATCACCTCGATCTCGTGTCCATCCTCGAAGCGAAGCACGACGTTCGGATAATCCTTGTTGGCGTACTGCTTTCTGAGCTTTTTCGGAGGAGTCGGCATCAACCGTGAGATTGGGGGAGGGCGCTGCTTTGTGAAGATACCGTGCATTGGAGTTACGCTCAAGAGATTTGGACACTCTTATACGGAATGAGGCATCTTCCTTGCACTTGGAGGGTGCCGAAGGCCGTCAACGCTCCTCCACACAAGGATTCCATGGTCAAGTTCACGCTCGCAGTCGCGGCAATGCTCACTCTGACAGTTGCGGGTGCACGCGCTCAGGCGCAGAGCGAGCAGTTTGCGTCGGTCGACCAAACCCCGATCGTGCAGGACACTCCAGCTCCCGCCACGCTCGACATGCCCGTGCAGACCGGCCCCAGCCTGGAGGCCTCGGCGCTCTCGCCGCGTCTCTCGAGCGATGCCGCCCTCACTGCCAATACGATGCGCAGGCCAACCCACAGCGCCGGTGTCGGACTCATGATTTTCGGAGGCGCGGCACTGATCACGGGTCTGGTCGTTGGAGGCGACGCGGGAACGGTTATCGCCGTTGGTGGTGCCCTGGTGGGGCTCTATGGACTTTATGTCTATCTCGGTCGTCCCACTGGTATGGAGCAGGGCAGCCGCATCGGCCTCGGCTACAAGCTCAATACCAACTAGCTGGTCGGGCGGCACCGGCAGTCGGCCTCCATCGCTCGTCGGCCCACGCCCCATCGAGGCGCGTGGGCTGACCTCTCCGCGAAGGGCAGGAGGTAATTGACGGTGTCCTGGCTCGGTACGCAGCGTACGGCCCTCGTGCTCGGCGGCGGAGGGCTGAAGGGCTTCGCGCACATCGGGGTCATGCGCGCGCTTGAGGAGCGCGGCATCGTGCCGACTCGCTATGCGGGCACGAGCATCGGCGCGCTCATCGGGGCCGCGCGCGTCGCGGGCGTTCCGCTCGACGACATGGAGCGCCGCGCGACGAAGGTCTCCAAGCGCGACCTCTTTCGCCTCAATCGCGTTGGGATGATCATCGACCGCTCGCGCGCGCCCTCGCTCTATCTCGAGCAGCCGTTGCGCGATCTCGTCGACTCCGTCACGCCCGAGGGCACCTTTCAGGGACTCGGCAGCAAGCTCCTTGTCAACACCGTGGACCTCGAGCGAGGGACCATCGTGATGTGGGGGCTTCCGGGGCTGGAGGACGTGTCCATCCGCAACGCTGTGTACGCGTCGTGCGCGCTGCCCGGATTCTTTCCACCGGCGAACGTGGGCGGCCGCGTTTGCGTCGATGGCGGAACGATCGACAATCTCCCTACCGCCGTCGCGTCGCTCGGCGTGGACGCCGTGATCGCGGTGGATGTTGGGAACACCGATCTCGGCCGCGCGCGCGATGTGATGAGCCGCGGGTTCGCGGCGATCTACATGCGCGCCGCCTCGGTCATGATGCATGCACTCCAGTTGAATCCGCTCGCGACCTGGATGGGGCCGCCGATGTTGCTCATTCGGCCTCGCGTCGGTCACCGCGACTGGTTCGACTTCACGCACGCGGAGGAGATGATCGAGGACGGATACGACGGAACCATCTCCGCGCTCGATGAGCTCGTGGATGGTCCGCTCGCTCGCAATCTCATCTATCCGCGCCGGCGCATTCGGCTCGCCGTCAGCAGCGAGAAGTGCATCGGATGCGGCGTATGTACCTCGCTCGCTCCGGGGATCATGGCGATGGACGCTGAGAACAAGGCATTTCCGGCGAAGGCAGAGCACGAATGGTCGCCCGCCGACGGCGAGTTCGTTGGCCAGTGTCCCACCTCGGCGATCACGATGGAGGGGCTGCTGACCCGGCGCCGCACGACGCGGCCAGTGGAGCAGGCGACGGTCGACCGGTAGGAATCCTCGGGAAGATTCGAGGAGCGCTACTGAGTCACGCGATATCAGCTGCTCACGTCCGCACGACTCCGGAATTGACGAGCGCCGCCTGCGCCAGTCGCACGTATCCATCGACGGCCGCGCGCAGCTCCGCGCCGGTCACGCGCTCGTGCGCGGTGTGCGCGACATGGATCGAGCCGGGACCGTAGAGGTACGGCGTTCCCCATCGAGTGAGCGCGGGAATATCCGTCGCGAAGGCCGCCACCGTCGTCTCGAACCCCGGTACGGTGTTGAGCCGCATGGCGGGCACCATGGCCCCGCGCTCGATCGTCGCGCGCCCCGCCACCCACGTCTCGAGCAGCCGCCACACCTCCTCCACATCCGACACGAGGCGCACCATGATCCGCGCCTCCGCCGCCGGCGCGATGACGTTGTCCGCGAGCCCGCCCGCGATCTCTCCGACGTTGATCGTCGTCGCGCCGAGCAGCGCGTCGTGGGGGAGCTGCAGCGAAGGAAGCTCGGCGAGCAACGTCACCAGCTTTGCGATCGCGGACTCGCCGAGCTCCGGATAGGCGGAGTGCGCGGCGACACCGCTCGTGCGCAGCACGGCGCGTATCGCGCCCTTCGTCCCCACCGCGACCTTCCCCTCGGTTGGCTCGCCTCCGATGAGTACCCGGCTCGTGCTTGGGCTCTCGTTCGCCGCGTGCGCTCCGTCGTGCGAAAGCTCCTCGCCCACCACGAAGAGCAGCGCCACGGGCAGGCTGCGCTCGCGCAGCCGCTCCGCCGCGAGGATCATCGCCGCCGCGATTCCCTTCGCGTCGCACGAGCCGCGGCCCCACAACGTGTCGCCATCGATGCGCGGCGGAATGTAGGGCGGCACCGTGTCGAGATGCGTCGACAGCGTCACGAGCGGCTCGTGCACGCACGTCGCGAACACATCGGCGCGGCCCGGGCTCACTGGAATCCGCCTCAGTCGCCATCCGCGACTCTCCAGCATGAGGGCCACGTGCGCCATGAGCTCGCCCTCGTGCCCGCTCGTCGAGTCGATCGCCATCAGCTCGGCAGTGAGCCGCAGGACGTCGTTTGTCATCGTTCGTCACCCTCCGCGTCGCTCACAATGTAGGTCGTGGCGTGCTAGATTTCCTATCTCACCTGCTCTCCGACAACTCAGGCTCGCATGTCACTCGATTCCTTCGGCAGTCGCGCGACGCTCACGGTCGATGGCCGCGCGTACACCATCTTCCGCCTCGACTCGCTGAACTCGCTCGCGGGATCGAAATCGGCCAAGCTGCCGGTGACGCTCAAGGTGCTGCTGGAGAATCTGCTCCGAAATGAGGACGACGCGTTCGTCAAGCGCGCCGACATCGAGACGCTCGCGAAGTGGGATGCCAAGGCCGGCGTCGAGCGCGAGATCGCGTTCCGCACCAGCCGCGTGCTGCTCCAGGATTTCACCGGCGTCCCCGCCGTCGTCGACCTCGCGGCGATGCGCGACGCCATCGCGGCGCTCGGCGGCGATCCAGCGCTGATCAACCCGCTGCAGCCGGTCGATCTCGTCATCGATCACTCGGTGCAGGTGGACGAGTACGGCACCGATGCGGCGTTTCTCATCAATGCGGGACTCGAGTTCGACCGCAACCAGGAGAGGTACGCCTTTCTCCGCTGGGGACAGACCGCCTTCCAGAACTTTCGTGTCGTGCCTCCCGACACGGGGATCGTGCACCAGATCAACCTCGAGTACCTCGGCCAGGTCGTCTTCACCAGCCAGAAGAATGGCGCGACCGTCGCGTACCCGGACTCGCTGGTCGGCACCGACTCGCACACGACGATGATCAACGGGCTCGGCGTGCTCGGGTGGGGCGTCGGGGGCATCGAGGCCGAGGCGGCGATGCTGGGCCAGCCGCTGTCGATGCTGATTCCGGAGGTCGTCGGCTTCCGTCTGCACGGAAAGCTTCCTGCCGGCGCCACGGCCACGGACCTGGTGCTCACCGTCACGCAGATTCTTCGGAAGAAGAAGGTCGTCGGAAAGTTCGTGGAGTTTTACGGCTCAGGCCTGTCGAGTCTCTCGCTCGCCGATCGCGCGACGATCGCGAACATGGCTCCCGAGTACGGCGCGACCGTCGGATTTTTTCCGGTGGATGCGGAGACGCTCAAGTATCTGCGCCTGAGCGGACGCGACGAGCAGCAGGTGCGACTGGTCGAGGAGTACAGCAAGGCGCAGGGGATGTTCAGGGATGACAATACGCCCGACCCCGAGTTCACGGACTCCGTCTCGCTCGACCTATCGACGGTTGAGCCGAGTCTCGCGGGGCCGAAGCGTCCGCAGGATCGCGTCCCGCTGTCCGCATCGAAGCAGGCGTTCAATGATGCCTGGTATTCCGAGATGGAGCGCATCGGCACGCTGGCGGGAGCGATTGCCGTGGAGAAGGCGATGGCCGTGAGCGCGTCGACGCAGCTCTCGGCGGCGGTCGTGGCGACGGATCCGGCGGAGGTGATGGCGAAGTCGAGCAGCGCCAGCGTGACCTACAACGGGCAGCAGTTCGCGCTCAAGCACGGAGCCGTGGTGATTGCCGCGATCACGAGTTGCACGAACACCTCGAATCCGAGCGTGATGCTCGGCGCCGGACTTCTGGCGCAGAAGGCCGTCGCGCTCGGGCTCAAGTCGAAGCCCTGGGTGAAGACGAGCCTCGCGCCTGGATCGAAGGTCGTCACCGACTATTACGAGAAGGCCGGCGTGATGAAGGCCCTCGAGGCACTGGGCTTCTATCTCGCGGGCTACGGCTGCACGACGTGCATCGGCAACTCGGGGCCGTTGCCGCAGCCCATTGTCGACGCGGTTGAAGCGGAGAAGCTGATCGTGTGCG
>DATHJR010000393.1:0-3108 GCA_035286525.1 Gemmatimonadaceae bacterium
CGCGTGGCGATGGAGGTGCAGAAGCTGCTCGAGGAGATGGGTCTCAAGGGCTGGCCCAAGACGAGCGGCTCCCGCGGGATGCACGTGAACGTTCGCATCGAGCAACGGTGGACGTTTACCGAAGTCAGACGCGCCGCGCTGGCGTTGTCGCGCGAGATCGAGCGACGCGCGCCAAAGATTGCGACCTCGAAGTGGTGGAAGGAGGAGCGACATGGCGTTTTTCTCGACTACAACCAGAACGCCAAGGACCGCACCACCTGCTCGGCCTACTCCATACGCCCGCTTCCCGACGCGCGCGTCTCCGCGCCGCTGCGATGGGAGGAGATTCCTGATTGCGAGCCGGCCGAGTTCACGGTGCTGACTGTGCCGGCGCGGTTGAAGGCGATCGGCGATCCGAATGCTCGCATGGATGGTGCGGCTGGTTCACTCGAACGGGTGCTCGAGCTGGCTGACCGCGACGAAGCCGCCGGCCTCGGCGATGCGCCGTGGCCGCCGCACTTTCGCAAGATGGAAGGCGAGCCTGCGCGCGTGGCCCCGTCACGCGCGAAGGGCACCAAAAAGACGGCAAGCAAAACTGCGACAACGAAGAAGACGGCAGCCAAGACTGCGGCAACAGGAAAGCCTCCAGCGAAATCGCGAACGAAGATGCCGCTGATGGTCGTTGCAAATTCGTCGAATAAGGATGAAGCGCTGGCTGGTCTCGAGCGGTGGAAGAAAACACACCCCGATGCGGCGGCGCATCTCGCGGTCGACGACGTGCTGGTCGATTCGATGCGCGGCCGGTCGTCGACGTGGACCCGGATTCGCGTCAACCTGCGCAATGTTCCCGAGGAGATCAGGCCGGCCCAGCAAACGCCCGACCCCGACGATGACCCTACGCGCACTTGGCGCGAAGCCCGCGGAAAGAAAGCCTAGGATCGCTCGCCGCGAGTTCATCCCTGTGACAGGCGCGCCAATTACAATTCAGGCTGGCACTGTAGGCACCCTCCAGGAGATTTCTTGATAGTACGCTCTGTCGCGATCGCGACATTGATGATTGTTGCAGTTAATTCCCGAGCCGTGGCGCAAGACACCAGCAGCACCACGACTACCACCAGCGGCGGCGAGATCCACGGCCGCGTGATGAACGCCGCCGGCAACATCCCCATCGGTGCGGCCACGGTGGACGTGACGAACTCCGTGCCGGGAGCGACAGCCGTGCACACATCTCCCAGCGCCGACGGCAGCTTCCGCATTCAGAACCTTGCTCCGGGACGCTATCGAGTTCGTGTCCGCGCGCTCGGATACGCCGCCCGCGACCTTGCGCCGATCGAGATCATTGCGACATCGCCGAGCGTTGATGCGGGGACGGTGTCTCTCACATCCGTGGCGGTGGAGCTGCAGTCTCAGGTGATAACCGGGCAAAGACAGGACGTGCGACTCGCCCCGGATCGCAACACCTATGTCGTCGGCGACATGCCGACCAACAAAGGCGGCACCGCGCTCGACGTGCTGCGCAACGTCCCCGCTGTCGATGTCGATATCGACAACATCGTGAGCCTGCGCGGCAATTCCGGCGTGATCGTGCAGATCAATGGCCGCCCCAGTCCCCTGAAGCCCGCGCAGCTCGGCAATTTCCTCGCGCAGCTTTCCGCCGACATGGTCGACAAGGTGGAAGTGATCCCCAACCCTTCAGCGCGTGACGACCCAGAGGGTGTCGCGGGCATCATCAACATCGTGCTCAAGCAGAAAACCGATGTGGGCACCAGCGGCGGATTGACAGTCGCGGGCGGAACCACGGGCCATGTGGACGTCGGAGGCAACGTCGGCGTCCAGCGCGGACCGTGGACACTATACGGTAGCTACGGCTTCATGCGAGACAGGCGTCCTCGGCGGGATTCGATCTACCGCGAGAACCTGTATCTCAGCCCGCTGACCTATCTGGATGAGACGGGTCGACGCATGCAGCTGCCAATAATGCACACGGTGACGGGAAGTGCGGCGTACCAGCCCGGTGATCACGACGAGATCACCAGCGAAGTCGTGTTCAGCACCCGCAACCAGCCCGACTCCTATCGAGTCGGGTACAGCGAGCTGGATGCTGCGCGAAATCTGACCGCGCGGAGTGATCGGTTCACCAGCGCCAGCCAAAACGAGTCCAATCTCGAAACAACGCTCGGCTACAAGCACACTTTCACCGACAAGGGGCACTCGCTCGAGGGCGAGGTTCGTCTCTTCCGGAACAAGGAAGGCGGCCCGGGCAGCGTTCTCGCGCGCGACCTCGCACTCGACGGTACGCCGATCGATACGACTGCGATCGAGAACCAGACGTCGTGGGAGCGTGCGAGCGAGAATTCTGTGAAAGTGGATTACGTGCGTCCGGTCACGGATCTCGTGCGGCTGGAAACGGGCTACAAGGGATCGTTGCAGAGCTACCACACGACACTGGATACGCGTGTCTTCGACGCGACCCAGTCCGCTTACGTGCCGGACCCGACTCGCATCAGTGATTTCACGTATCGCCAAGTCGTGAACGCCGCGTATGGGATGCTCGACGCCGAGGCTGGACAATTTCAGTTGCAAGGTGGTCTTCGCGTGGAACACGCCGCCACGCAGTTCCATCTCAACACGAGCAACACGACCTACGACAACGGGTACAACAGCTTATTTCCGAGCGCGCTCGTCGCATACAACATTGACGACACGCACCAGGTGAAACTGAGCTACTCGACGCGCATTCGTCGGCCGGACGACACGGATCTGATTGACCCGACGGCGCATTACGCGGATCCGCTCAATCTCTCTCGCGGGAATCCATATCTGAAACCCGAGTACGTCCGGGCCCTCGAGTTTGGAGTGCAGAGCACCGCGAATCGGACCACCATCCAGGTCACGCCGTTCTTTCGTCGCACGCTCGATGCCGTCCGCACACTCCGGACGATCGACACCGTCGGTGTCGCGACGCGGACGTTCGCCAACATCTCGACGAGCGACGCGTACGGCACCGATGTAACCGTTGCCCTTGGTGGCGAGCGACTGAGTGGGTTCGCGGGAGCGAGCGGGTTCCGCCAGGTGAGCAACGCGGCCAATCTCGCGCCCGGTCTCTCCGCCCAAACGTTCGGCTGGACT
>DATHJR010000394.1:0-15165 GCA_035286525.1 Gemmatimonadaceae bacterium
TGCCACGGGCGAACCAGTTCATGTGGTGGGTGAGGTGCTCCGGCGAGCGGATGCGACCACATTTCCCGCGGAATACTGGGCATATCCCATTTGGAACGAGGGTGCCCTCGTCGGCGCAGTAGTAACGTTTCTCGATACCAGTGATCGCGAGCGGGCGAAGACGGCCCTCGAAGAGAGCGAGTCGCGTTACCGGACGCTCGCCGACAATTCGTTCCACGCGATCGCAGTGTCGGTGGACGGTGTGCTCCATGATGCCAACAGCGCGTTCGAGCGCATCTTTGGAGTGATGCTCGAGGATGCCATCGGTCGTCCCATCACCGACGTCGTGGCGGAGGAGTCACTCGACGAGGTCAAGCGCAGGGAGGCGGACTCCATCGAGGGAAGCTACGAGTTCGTCGGCCGACACAAGTCTGGGCGCAAACTCGTCATCGAGGCGACCGCAAAAAATCTCGCGCTCGACGGTCGACAGGCGCGATTCGTGGCCCTGCGCGACATCACTGAGCGGCGCAGACTGGAGCATCGCGTTCGACAGATTCAGAGGATGGAGGCGCTCGGAGAGCTGGCTGGCGGAGTGGCGCACGATTTCAACAACAGCCTCACCGTCATCTCGGGCTTTACGGAGCTCCTGCTCGCCGAGCTAGATACGCTCGATCCGCGAGCCGCCGACCTGCGCGAGGTGCGCAAAGCGACGGACAGCGCCGCATCGCTCACGCGCCAGCTGCTGGCGTTCAGCAGACAGCAGGTAATCCAACCTCGCCTCATCGCGCTCGAGACCGCCGTGCAGCGAGCGATCCCCTTGCTCCGCCGCGTGATCGGAGAAGACCTCGCCATAGTGACGAGTCTCGCCGAGCAAACGACAGTGGTGCTCATCGATCCGGGTCAGCTCGAGCAGGTGTTAATGAACCTCTGCATCAACGCGCGCGACGCGATGCCAATCGGCGGCACACTCACCGTGGAAACGGCTCGGGCCACCTTCAACGAGGCGGACCTGGAGGATCACTGGCCGATGTCGGTCGGCAGCTATGGAATGCTGGCCATCTCGGATACGGGCGTGGGGATGGATGCGACGACACGTGCGAGAATATTCGAGCCGTTCTTCACGACGAAGGAGGTCGGGAAAGGAACTGGTCTCGGACTTGCGACGGTGCACGGAATCGTGAAGCAGAACGCGGGGTTCATCTGGGTGTCCAGCGAGCCCGGGAAGGGGAGCTCGTTCCAGGTGTACTTCCCGTTGCGCCACGCGTCCCCCGAAATGCCGGAGGCGCCGATGCCGTTGCGAGTCCCGACAGGCACGGAAACCGTACTCCTGGTTGAGGACTCGCAATCGGTGCGTGCCGCAGCGCAGGCCGCGTTGAAGCACTTCGGGTACACCGTGATCTCGTTTCCAAACGCCAACGCTGCGCTGCCGCTACTCGATCAGTCGGACAGTCAGATCGATCTGCTGATCACCGATGTCGTAATGCCCGAGATGAGCGGCTCCGACCTCGCTGTCTACGCTTCCGCGCTGCGGCCGCGACTCAAGGTGCTCTTCATCTCGGGCTATACCGATGAGATGGTCGTGCGGCACGGCGTTCCGATTGGCGAGGTGTCATATCTTCAGAAGCCATTCGGTCCGGTCGAGCTAGCGCGGAAGGTGCGCGAGGTGCTCGATGCGCGCTAATCGAGCCGACCTCACGCTTGCGCCGGACGGTCAGTTCCGTTGCACGCTTCCCGGCGGCGATTCGTTCAGGATCGCCCAGAATGCGCCAACCTGCCTCACCGCATCCATGAATTCGCTGAATTTCAGCGGCTTGACGACATAGGCGTTCACGCCGAGCTGATAGCTGCGCATGAGATCCTGTTCCTCGCGCGAGGAGGTCATCATCACGACGGGGATGACCCGCAACCCGACGTCCGCCTTGATCTGACGCAACACCTCCATCCCGTCGACTTTCGGCATCTTGAGATCCAGGAGCATCAGCGCCGGCTCGCCATCGGATCGGCCCGCGAAACTTCCGCGACGAAACAGGTAGTCCAGCGCCTCTGCGCCATCTCGCACGTGCACGACCTCGTTGGCGAGATGCTGGGTGGCGAGCGCATCGAGAATGAGCTCCGCATCTCGCGGGCTGTCCTCGACAAGAAGCAGGCGCCTCAGCGACATGACGACCTCGTGATGACCGTTGTCTCACACATTGGGTGACAGCTCCAGCGTAAAGTGGAAGGTTGCGCCGGTGTTCACGGCTCCATCCGCCCACACGCGGCCGCCGTGGCGCGTGATGATGCGACGCACGGTCGCCAGCCCGATTCCGGTGCCCTCGAAATTCTCGGCCGCATGCAGTCGCTCGAACACACCGAACAGCTTCTGCACGTACTTCATGTCGAATCCGACGCCATTGTCTCGCACGAAAAGCGAGGCCCGATTTCCATCCCTGCCGCTGCTTCCGATCTCGATTCTCGCCGGATCGCGAGTGCGACTGTACTTGAGCGCGTTGTCAATGAGGTTTGCGAGTACCTGCTTGAGCAGCGCAGGATCGCCGATCACTCGCGGCAAGGGCGAGATCCGCCATTCGATGCGGCGGTCTCGCGTTGACATCTCGAGCCCGCGGATGGCGTCTTTCACGACGTCATCAAGCGAGACCGAGGCCGACTTTAACTCCGACCTGCCGACGCGCGAGAAGGCAAGCAAGTCATCGATCAACCTGCCCATCTCCAGGCTCGACTCGTTGATCGTCGAGAGATAGCGCGCCGACTTTTCCGACAGCTGTCCCGCCGTGTCGCGCTGGAGCATCTCCACGTAACCGTTGACGTGCCGCAGGGGAGCCCGAAGGTCGTGAGACACGGAGTAGCTGAATGCCTCGAGTTCCTGGTTGATGACCCCAATCTGCTTCGCGTGCGCCGCGGCGATCTCCTGATGGATCCGTGTTTGCACGAGTGTTCGCTGCAGCCGTCTGTTGTCTGATACCATGCGCGCGCCGACTACGACGACGCCGAACGCGAGGGCGAGAGTCAATCGCCGAAAAAGTGCGTCCGCAGTCGCCTGGCGCGCTGCAAGCAGCTGCACCTCATCATTTTGCATTTCGCGGATGAGCTCCCGGATTGCGTTCATGGAATGGAGACCGGCTCCGCCAGCAACTCGAGCGGCCGCCGCCCCCGCGCCCGCGCGGCGGCGAACCTCGATGAGCTCCGCTTCGATTTGCTCCTCCGCTGCCACGAGCGCCGCCAATCGGTGGACGCGTTGCTGCTGGACCGCATTGTCCACGGTCAGGCGCTCGATCGCCTCGAGATGCTCGGGCACCCCTGCGCGACCACTGTCGTAGGGAATGAGAAAGCTGCCTTCTCCCGCCAGCGCGAACCCGCGGCTCCCGTTCTCGAGGTCCTGAAGCGCCAGCAGGAGCGCCGACAGCTCGCCCATTACCTCGTTCGTGTGGCGGACCCACGTCGCGGCGGTGGACGATGCACGGATGCTTCGATATGACAGGGCCGCCAGCGCTACGAGCAACGCGATGGGGATCGCGATGTCCAGCCGGAGCTTTTTAGCGAATGGCGCGATTTTCAATACGATTCGTGACTCGGGACGAAGGTGAACGACGACGCCAGGGTGCGCTCGTCCTTCTGTCTAAGCGTACACCGGTGCCTACAGACCACCAGTGCCCGCCCGAGTATCGCTACCGGACGGAGGCGATGAGCTCGGAAACCAAGGCAGGCCGGCCGCGTTCATCCTTTAGCAGCGAGCCGTTTCCTCGCATCGCTGCGATTCTCGACCGAAATCAGGGGGCGCACAGCATGACCAGGGCAGTATCGACATCCATGCGCAATCCGCTGCGCGTCAGCGTTCTCGATCAGACACCCGTGCCCGAGGGCAACACGAGCGCATCGGCGCTGCGAAACTCAATCGATCTCGCGCGACACGCGGATGCGCTTGGCTTTCACCGCTATTGGGTCGCGGAGCATCACGGTAGCCCGATGATCGCGGGTCCGTCTCCCGAGGTGCTCATTTCCGCAATCGCCTCGTCCACGTCGCGGATCCGCGTTGGAAGCGGAGGCGTCATGCTCCCGCATTACAGCGCGCTCAAAGTCGCCGAGAACTTCAGCGTGCTCGCGGGCCTTTTCCCGAATCGCATCGATCTCGGGCTCGGCCGTGCCGCGGGAACGGATTCGGAGACGGCATTCGCCCTTCAGCGCGATCGGCGCCAGCGCTCGCCCGACGATTTTCCGGCGCAGCTCTCGGAGCTGCTCGGTTATCTCTACGAGAGGCTCCCGCGCGATCACCCGTTTCGCAGACTCGCCGCACTTCCCGGACTTCCCGAGCGCCCGGAGCCGTGGCTCCTCGGCTCGTCGCACCAGAGCGCGATCTGGGCGGCAGAGCTCGGATTGCCATACGCCTTCGCGGATTTCATCAATCCGGCCGGCGCGGAGATCGCCGCGCTGTATCGCGATCGCTTCACGCCCTCGCGCGAGCTTGCGGAGCCAAGCCTCATAGTCGCGGTATCGGCGATCAGCGCCGATGAAAACGCGGAGGCAGAGCGGCTCGCCGCGAGTATGCGAATGGCGATCACGCTACTCCGCGCCGGCTCGTCGATCGCGATCCCCACGGTAGAGAGGGCGCTCGACTTTCTCGGGCGTCATCCGTCACCGCAGTTGCTGCCGATTGGGCGGCGTGCGATCGTCGGTGATGCCGGGACGGTGAAGCACGGCCTCGAGGCTGTCGCTCGCGAGTACGGTGCCGATGAGGTGATGGTGGTGACGATCACGCACGACCACAATGCGCGGCGCCACTCGTACGAGCTCATCGCCGAAGCGTTCGATCTCGAGGCCGCGCCGGCGCCGGCCCGTGAGGCAACAGCTACTCGGGCAGCCTAGCGCAGAAAACCTTGGCTACCGATCACTGAGCTCGTAGTAGCTCTCGATCGCCCAGGCAATCACCCGGTCGGTGTACAGCACCCTGTACGCATCCGAGTCGTCCTCGAGGGCAACGTCACGTACGAGCGCCTTGAGAGCGCGCATGAGCCTCTCGGGTGGACACTTGCTCAGCCGCGCATGCACCGCGCACGCGCGCACGGCCTCGCGCATCGCCCGCGGATCGAAGCGGGCCGAGCTCCGACCTTCGCGCAGCGCATCTCCCACCGCCGCCAGGTCGGCACGAAAGGCCGCGGTCTCCTCGTACCGCTCGCTCGCCGGATCGGTCATCGCCGCCGCGTGCCGGCGCCGATCCGGCTCATTTGCGCGAGTGTGTGCCCGTGTCTTTCATTTTCACCCCAGCGCTGTCGATGCCAAGCGGCACCGCGGGAGTCACCGGCGCCGCTGGAGCAACAGCGGGATTGAAGAGTCGGGTGAGATCCGTCGCTGCGGCAAGCTGCCGGGCCGTGTCCATGAGCTTTCTCGACTCGGCGGTATCTCCGCGCTGCTGCGCGATGTCCGCCAGATCCACCGCCGTCGTGATGTAGATGTACGGTATTCCGACCGACGCGTTGTCCACCCATATCGCGCGCTTGATGACCGCCTGCGCCCCGAGGAAGTCGTTGTTCCACAGATCGCGCGTGCGCGGAACATCCACGAACCCCTCTCCCTGCAGAAGCACCGTGTCCTTGCCCGGCGTGGGCGTATTCGGCACCAGCTTTCGGGCGAGTCCCTGCATCAGCAGGTACTGACCGAGTCCAAGCACCTCCTGCGGATACCCGCCCGCCGTGCGGCTGAAGTAAAAGGGGCGATTCGGGTAGTCATCCTTGATCATGAGCAGCACGACGATGTCCGCCTTCGCGAGCACCTGCGGCTTGATCGTCGCCTCGATTGTCCCCTTCTTGAACAGCTGCGCCTGTCGAACCTCCTGATATTCAGGGATGCTGTCCGCCTGCACGGTCGTCATGTGCAACGGCGGACCCTTCGGCATCGGCCATTCGCGCCCGCGATACACCGCGGGTCCCTTCGCCGCATCGTACGGGTAGACCGGCCGTCGCACCAACTGCCGTACGTACCAATCCGTATTGAGCAGCGATGTGCAGAGGACTAGCACATCCTTGCGAACGCCCTCTACCTCCTGCGCATACCAGAGCGGGAAGGTGTCGTTGTCGCCGGCCGTGATCAGTACGCCATATGGCTCCACGGAGTCGAGCAGGTCGTGCGCGAAGGCAAACGTGTCGGTCTGCCCCGCGCGCGAGGCCTCCTTCCAGTTGGTGAACAGCGGAATGAGCGCAAACGCAAGAATCCACGATGAGTAAATCCACGACCGCCGTTTCGGGACCTCGATCGTCTCGCGGCCGACCTTCACCTCCTCACTGCCGAACAGCGATGCGACCCCTTCCCAGATGTAGATCATTCCCAGCGCAGTCCACACTCCCCAGGCCGAGAACGCGACGATGAAGAAGTAGTCGCGATCGCGCACCTCGCAGTTGATGTCCGGCGGATTCCCGAGCGCGAGGCACTGCGAGTGCCCGTACTTGAAGTTGAGGTAGTAGATCAGCACGACGGTCAGCGTCAGCATGAACGTGCCGAAGTACCAGAAGGACTTGCGATCGCGCTTCCAGTGCACCCAGCCGCCGATCAGGCCGAGCAGCATGTACAGCGCGCCGAGGATCCTCTGCAGGTTCGGCCAGTGATCCTTCACATCGCGCAACCACTGCCAGCGGAAGTACAGCCAGTACATTCCGAGCTGTCCCTCGACGTACGGCGCCTGCCTGTCGAAGAGCGACGGCTTGCCGTACTGTCCACGATTGAAGTTGTACCAGAACGACGTCCACGTCGTGGGCTCGCCTTCGTTGATGGCGGGGAAGTGCGCTGCGCGAATGGGCTGCGTGAGGAAGGGCGTCATGCCGAGCAGCAGGGCGCCAACGCTCGCCACGATGAGCTTCCATCGCAGTAACGTTTGCGGGCGGCGCACCACCACCGCGACGACGACGGCGGGTCCCGCGAGAAAGCCCATCATGTGATTCGCGTAGCCGAGGCCCAGCAGATAGGCGATCGTGACGAGCAGCCGATCCGCGTAGGGCCCATCGGGATCGTCCGACCAGCGCACCGTGAGCCACGAGATGATCGCGAGTCCCATCAGCGAGACGGTGTAGACCTTCTCGTTCACCACCGATTGATTCCACACGGTGAAGGCGGTTGCACCGATCACCGCTGCCAACACTCCACCGACGATCCGCTGCCACCGCTCGGCGAGCCATCCTACGAGGATGCGCTCGGTGACGAGAAACCACATGCCGGCCGACACGGCGCTCGTGAGCGCCGCGAGAATATTGATCTTCGTCGCGACGTGCATGCTCCCGAGCGGCAGGATCGCGAAGACGCGGCCGATGAGCACGAACAGCGGATTCCCGGGCGGGTGCGGAAGGCCCAGGACATATGCAGCGGAGATGTATTCGCTCGTGTCCCACATCGCGGTGGACGGCGCCAGCGTCGCGCAGTACAGCGCGAACACCGCAAGCGAGGTGAGCGTCGCGGCCAGGTAGGACGGACGGTAGTCGAGATCGGTACTCTTCGGTGGCATATGCTCGGGTTTGGAATCGCGCGGCCGCTGGCGATATCGCCGGCCCAGGCTAGGCGTGCAAGATGATCCGCGCGCCAGCCCGAGGCAACGAGCGCGCTAGTGCCGAAACAGTCGCGAGCCCGTGAAGACCATCGCGATGTCGCGCTCGTCCGCGGCGGCGATCACCTCGGGGTCGCGCACGGATCCACCCGGCTGAATGATCGCGGTGACGCCAGCCTCGGCAGCGTGATCGACGCCGTCGCGGAATGGGAAGAAGGCGTCGGAGCCGAGCACGGAGCCCGCCGGATCGAAGCCGGTGGTGCGCGCCTTGTGTACCGCGAGGAAGCTCGCGTCGACTCGCGACATCTGACCAGCGCCGATCCCGATCGTCGCGCCGTCGCGCGCGAGCACGATCGCGTTCGACTTCACGCTCGCAACCGCGCGCCACGCGAAGAGAAGATCGTCGCGCTCGGCGTCGGTGGGCGAGCGCTTCGTGACCACATTCCAGCTCTGCAGGCTGTGATCGATCGATGGACGGTCCTGCACGAGCACGCCGCCTCGTACGCGCTTGTAGTCGAGCGCGCCCGTGGGCCACGTCGCGTGTCCCTCGAGCACGCGCAAATTCTTCTTGCGACCGAGGATCTCGATGGCGGCGGGGCTGAACGCGGGTGCGACGAGACACTCGACGAAAAGACTCGAGATCACGTCGGCGAGCTTCTCATCCACGGGCACGTTGAAGGAGATCACGCTGCCGAACGCCGACTGCGGATCGCACGCGAACGCCTTCTGGTACGCCTCGAGCGCCGTTGGCGCCACCGCGAGCCCGCATGGTGATGTGTGCTTCACGATCGCGCAGCACGGCGCCCCATCGCCGAGCATGTCGCTGGCGAGCAGCGCCCCTTCGAGGTCGAGCAGGTTGTTGAAGCTGAGCTCCTTGCCGCCGCGCTGTGCGAGCGAGGCGAGTCCCGCTCCTCGATGCTCGACGTAAAATGCGGCTTCCTGTCCGGGGTTCTCGCCGTAGCGCAGTGACTGCGCACGCTCGAAGGAGAGGGGCACGATCTCGGGGAAGCGCTCATCGCGCTGGCTCGCGAACCAGCGGGCAATCGCCCCATCGTACGAGGCGGTATGCGCGTACGTCTTTTCGGCGAGGAGCTCGCGCAGGTCCAGGTCATCACCGCCGGCCTCGATGGCGGCGAGCACCCTGCCGTAGTCGGCGGGATCGACGATGACGTACACCGACGCGAAATTCTTGGCGGCCGAGCGAAGCATCGAGGGGCCGCCGATGTCGATGTTCTCGATGACCTCCGCGGGATGAACGTTCGGTCGAGCCGCGGTTTCGCGGAACGGATACAGATTCACCGCGACGAGATCGATCGGCGTGATGTCGTGGGACGCGAGCGCCTCCATGTGCTCGGGCACGTCGCGGCGAGCGAGGAGGCCGCCGTGGATCGCGGGATGCAGCGTCTTCACTCGTCCGTCGAGCATCTCCGGGAAGCCGGTGATGTCGGCGACGTCCTTCGTGGCAATCCCTGCCTCTCGAAGCGCGCGTGCGGTGCCTCCCGTCGAGATGATCTCCCAGCCACGCGAAGTGAGGGTGCGAGCCAGCTCGGCCACGCCTGTCTTGTCGGAAACGGATATGAGAGCGCGAGGCATGACGAAGGGAAGGAGTGAATCAGGCGGACAACGCAATGCCGAGGGCGGTGCGCAGCGCGGCATCGTCGAGTGCATCGAGCACGAACGCTGCATCGTCCAGCTTCGGAAGATGCATGTGCGTGGCGCGCCCGGTCGAGTCCAACGAGATGCGCGATTGCGCGACGGCGACGACCGCCGGCGGGTAGAGCGCATGTTCGACCCGAAGCACGCGCGCAGCGAGCGCGGTTGGGGTGTCGCCGGAGAGCACGGGCACGGGCCACTGCGCGATGATCGCGCCGTGATCGTAGCGCTCATCCACGAAATGCACCGTCGCGCCCGACACGCGTGAGCCGGCGGCGATCACAGCCGCGTGCACGCGCGTGCCGTACATGCCGCGTCCGCCAAAGGAGGGGAGGAGCGCCGGATGCACGTTCACGATCCGTCCGCGATACGCGTTCACGACGACCTCGGGAACGAGCCGCATGTAACCCGCGAGAACCACGATGTCGATGCGATGCGAGCCGAGCTGGGCGAGCAGGCGGTCTCCGCCGAGCGTGCCGCCGTCGATCGCGGCAAAAGCGATGTCGCGCGAGCGCGCGTAGGCGAGCGCGCCGGCGTCCGCGTGGTCGGAGAGCACGAGCGCCAGGCGAGCGAGCGTGTCGCGTCCGGACCGCGACAGATATTCGTGCAGTGCGCGCAGGTTGGAACCGCGACCGGATGCGAGCACGGCGAGGCGGGTCGACATACGCTCAGTCTACCCGCCCTGCGGCGGGGTAGATAGAGGGAGAGCGGCCAGAATTCTGTTCACCGCCGAATCGAGACTGGTGGAGATCGCGAAGCCGTCCCGCGCGGCGACGACGTCGCCTCCGGGAGTCGTATCACGCGGAACGAGAATGCCGTGCCCGCCGAAGAGTTTGGCGGGCAGAATGTCACGAATCCGGTCGCCCACGTACCATGATTTCGCGAGATCGATGTCGTGATCCGCCGCCGCTTGCCGGTAGAGCGCGGCGCCCGGTTTGCGACAGTCGCATGCGGGCGGGATCTCCGGGGAATGCGGACAGTAGTACGTCGCGAGCACGTGCGCGCCCCCCGTCGCGAGCAGCTCATCGATGCGCGCACGCACCTGCTCGTATTGATTTACTGTGAACAGGCCGCGTCCGATTCCCGATTGGTTCGAGACGACGATGACCGGCATTCCCACCGCATTGATGCGCGCGATCGCGGCAGCGGCGCCGGGAATCAATCGCACGTTGTCGGCGCGCGAGACGTGGACCGTGTCGACGTTGATCGTGCCGTCACGATCGAGAAAGAGGGCGGCTCGGAGCGCGGTCATGCGGGCGGCTGCTTGCGCGTGGTGTCCGGCAGGGGCACGGCCGGTTTCGCGCGCGCGCTGTCCGCCCGTGCACTGTCCGCTCGCGCACTGCCCGTTCGCGCGGCTGGAGGGCCGGGCTTTCCGCCTCGCGGCGCCGCACCGTTTTTCGGGGGCGGAGGCGGCGGCTGCGGCTTGGGCACGTCGAATGTACGAACGGAGAGCGCCGCGACGCCCATCAGGTTGTGGATGTCGCGCGACTCCAGCTTGTACTGCGCGCCGGGCTTGAGCGGGGACCCCACCTTGATGAGAATGTCGGAGATGGGAATCGGTTTGCTTGGTAGCATTGCCGCCAGCACGGCGGCACGGCGCTGCGCGTTCCGTTGCGACGTGTCCGTTGGCACGCGATGCGATGCCTGGTATTGGCGCCGGAATGCCGTATCGGTGCGCGCGCGGATCGAGTCGGCGCGCGAAGCCGAGTCGTTGCGCTGCTTGTCGATCTCGCGCGCAGACACGATCGTCTTGATCGGCACGAGCGAGGAATCCGAGGCGTGCAGGATGAAGTGCGCGCTGTCCAACGGCTGCTTCGGGTCCACGGGCTTGTCGAAGGTGGCGTGGATGGTCAGCGAGTCGCGCACCTCCACGGTGACGATGTGCGGGCCGATCGAATCGTGGATGAACGTCAGCAACTCGACGCTCGCGGTGTCCTGGAGCGTGACCGCGGCCGAGTCCTGCGCCTCGTGCTGGTCGCGATCGTGATTGTTGTTGGCGTCGATCCATCCGAACACTGTGAACGTTCCCGGCGGCATGTGGATGATCGAGAAGCGTCCGACGGAATCCGCCTTCGCGATGTACACGGTACTGTCGGGGTGCGAGACCGCTTCGATGATTGCGTTCGGTGCAGGGTGCCCGGCGGGCCAATCGAAAACGACGCCCGATATGGACTTGCCGGCGATCTCCGGTCCCGTCGAGAAGACGAGATTGAACCCGGCCTTATCCGCGTTGCCGCGCAGGTCGGATATTCCTGGAAGAATCTCGACCGTGTACGTGGTGTTCGGCTTCCAGTCCTTGTGCCCGCGCACGGAGATGCGCGTGCGGTGCCAGCCGACGCGCGGTGCGCCATCGCGCGGCGAGATGAGCACGAGCGCGTCCAGCGAGCTGGCGCCCGCTGGCCGCTCCGTCAGCACCTCGTCGTACTGGAAATCCACTTCCTTCGCGGTGACATTGCGCGCGCTCGTGTCCGGAGTGGTCTTGAGGAGTTTAGGCGGATCCTTGTCCGGCGGACCACCGGGCGGGAAACCCTGCTGCGCGCAGGCGAAGAGCGCGAGGAGGGCGATCAGGCGCCGCACAACGTCCTTTTCTTGCTGGCCAGTTGCTCGCGCCGGATCGTCCACTCTCCGAGCTTCGTGCGCTCCGCTTCCACGATCTCGGGCTTGGCGCGCGAGACGAAGCTCTCGTTCGCGAGGCGCTGTTGGAGCGCGCCGAGCTGCTTCTCGAGCTGCGCGAGATCGGTGCTGACGCGCGCACATTCCTTCTCGAGGTCGACGAGACCGGCGAGCAGCACCACGACTTCCGAGCCATCGCTCAGGAGTGCGTGCGCGGCGGCGCCGGCGGGCGCCTGCGCACTCGCGGCAATCGTGGCCCGCGCGAGCCTGCCGATCAGCGCGCTCTCCTCGCCGAGGACGGTGCGTGCGCGCTCGTCGCGTCCGATCACGACCGCGTCCACCAACTTTCCGGGCGTCACGTTGTACTCGGCGCGAATCTGCCTGATCGCGCTCACCGCTGCGCGCGCGATCTCGAACTGCGACGCGCGTGCGCGCGGGGCGCCGGCGTCCGGCCACGCAGCGCGCGCGAGGTACTCGCCGCTGGCGCGCCCCGGGAGCCGCTGCCAGAGCGCCTCGGTGACGAACGGCACCACCGGGTGCAGCAGCCGAAGCGCCTGGTCGAAGACGTGGACGAGCACGGCGCGCGCGACGTCGCGATCGGGGCCGCTGGAAGCAACGCGATTTTTCGCCGCCTCGACGTACCAGTCGGCCATCTCGTTCCACACGAAGCGGCGCGCACTCTCGACGTACTCACTGAGCCGCAGTCCCTGCGTGAGCTCGCGCTCGCTCCACCGGGCGCCGGCGCTCGGCCGCGCCGGTCCGAGCGATGCGCCGGCCTCGCGAATTGCCGCGTCGAGCCGACCGAGAATCCACTCGTCGGCGCGCGTCAGCCGCTCCGCCGGGATATCGGCGAGCGACTTCACGTCGCCGTCACCGACGTTCAGCAACAGGAACCGTCCGATGTTCCAGAGCTTGGTGACGAAGTTGCGCCCCGCCGCGAACGACTGGTCGAGGTTCTCGGGATCGAGCATCACGTCGGTGCCCAACCCCATCCCGGCGATCACGGTATAGCGCAGCGCATCGGCGCCGTAGCGCTCGACGACGTCCAGCGGATCGATCCCGTTGCCGAGCGACTTCGACATCTTGCGATGCTGCATGTCGCGAACGGTGCCGGTGAGATACACGGTGTGAAACGGGGCGCGACCCACGAAGTGGTAGCCGGCCATGATCATGCGCGCGACCCAGAAGAAGAGGATCTCGGGCGCGGTCACGAGCATGTCGGTAGGATAGAACGCCTCGAGATCGGTCGACTCGTCCGGCCAGCCAAGCGTCGAGAGCGGCCAGAGCCACGACGAGAACCACGTGTCGAGCACGTCCTCGTCCTGCCGCACGGCGCCGTCGCACGTCGGGCACACAGACACGTCGTCGCGGCTCACGATCGGCTCGCCCCCGCACGCATCGCAGTACCACACCGGAATGCGATGGCCCCACCACAGCTGTCGTGAGATGTTCCAGTCGCGGATGTTCTCGAGCCAGTTGATGTAGACCGCCTCCCAGCGCTCGGGGAGGATGCGAATGCTCCGGTCGCGCACCGCCGCGAGCGCGGGCGCCGCGAGCGTCTCCATCTTCACGAACCACTGGTCCGATAGTCGCGGCTCGATCACCGTTTCGCAGCGATAGCAGTGGCGCACGTTGTTCTGATGCACCTCCGTCTTCACGAGCGCGCCGGAATCGCGCAGCATCTCCGCGATGCGCTCGCGCGCCTCGAAGCGATCGAGTCCCTCGAGCGCGTCCGGCACGCGTCCCTCGGCGTCCGCGACCTCGCGCAGCGCGCCTACCTCGTCGATCACGACGGGAGCCGGAAGCGTGTGACGCCGGCCGACCTCGAAGTCGTTCGCGTCGTGCGCCGGCGTGATCTTGAGCGCACCAGTGCCGAATGATGCGTCGACGTAGTCATCGGCGATGACCGGGATCTCGATGCCAACGAGCGGAAGCGTCACCATCGTTCCGACGAGATCCCGATAGCGATCGTCATCGGGATTCACCGCGACCGCGACGTCGCCCGGTATCGTTTCTGGACGCGTGGTGGCGACGGTGATCGAGCGGCCCGAGCCGTTCGCCGCCGCGTACGACACGTAGTACAGCTTCCCGTGCGTCTCGCGTGGCTCCGCCTCCTCGTCGCTCAGCGACGTGAGGCAACGCGGGCACCAGTGGATCACACGATGCCCGCGATACACCAGCCCCTCCTCGTAGAGCCGCACGAACGCCTCCCGCACGGCACGCGAAAGTTGCGGCGAGAAGGTGTACGCGGTGCGCGACCAGTCGCACGAGCTTCCGATCGCGCGAAGCTGTTCGAGGATGACGCCCCCCGTCTCGGCGACGAACTCCGTTACGCGCTCGAGAAACGCGGCGCGGCCGAGGTCGAAGCGCGAGCTGCCTTCCTTCGCGATGATGCGCTCGACGACGTTTTGCGTCGCGATTCCCGCGTGATCGGTGCCGGGCACCCAGAGCGCTTCATCCTGCGCCATGCGGCGCCAGCGCACGAGCACATCCTGCACGGCATTGTTGAGCCCGTGCCCCATGTGCAATACCGCCGTCACGTTGGGCGGCGGAATCACGATGGTGAATGGCTCGCGCGAGCCACCCACGCGCATCGAATTTGGCGCGCGCGCGGTGAAGAGATCAGCGTCAAGCCAGCGCGTGTAAATCTCCCGCTCGACCGTAGCGAAGTCGAATTGCGGGGCGAGCGGTTCGGTCATGCGAAAAAAACTAACCGGATGATGAACGGGCCGCGTTGGCGGCCCGCTCGCTCTGCGACGCTCGGTGCGCGATCGAGTCAACGCTAGCCCGGAGACTGCACTCCGGAATCGTCGCCGTTCGAGCTCGCGGGCTTGTCGGCGACCTTCCCCTTGCGGCCGCGACGACGCTCCGCGATCCCCTCGACCGGGCCCGCCGCCTCGTCGAGCGCGTGGTCTTCGTCGAGCCATTTGTTCTCGAGCACGGGCTTCGGATCGGCGTGCCGATCCACCTCGCCGGAGTTTCCCTGGCGCCGGCGCCCCGTGCCCACGCGCTGACCTTCCCACACGCCGCCCGGCATCGGTGCGCTCTCGTCGATCTCGTCCTCGTCGAGGTCGGACTCGTCCTGCTCGTCCGCGCCGATGAACAAGCGACTGACCACCGTGATGATGCCAGGCACCTTGCGCGTCACCGCCATCGCGTGGTCGGACTCCTCGCGCGTCTCTACCCAGCCGGACAGCTCGATGATGCCCTCACCTATGGCGCCGATGTCGATCGCGCGCTCGCTCAACACCGCATCTCGGCGGAAGGCGCGAAGCACACTCTCTTCGAGTGCCTCATCGCCCTCGGAGTCGGAGTCGAAGTCATCGCGATCGTCGTCGATCTCACTATCATCGTCGTACTCGTCTGTAGCGCCGCTTCCTTCGAACTCTTCGTCGTCT
>DATHJR010000395.1:0-5690 GCA_035286525.1 Gemmatimonadaceae bacterium
GCGATTCTGCGCACGCCCACCCCAGTGAGCGCGGTCCCAGCCACGCGCGCACCGGAGCCCACGCGCACCGCGGCGCCGCGCGCGCCCGCGCCGAGCGCGCCCGCGGTGCAAATGCGAGCCGCGCAGCCACCCGCGTCCGGCAACGATGCGCCGCGCCAGCCGGCCTCGCGCACGCCCACCGGTCGCAAGCTCCAGGACTTCCTGCAGAACGGCATAGCCGGCTTCGGCGCGCTCGAGAACACGCCGCTCAGCAATCCCGCCGTCATTCCGGACGAAGAAATCGTGCCGATCGAGTCGCTCCTCTATCGTGGCAAGGCCGCCCTCGAGCGCGCGCGGGAGCTGCGCGCCTCGATGCTCTCCGAGCGCACGCCCCCACGTGAGACGATCGAGGAGCTGTTCGACCTGCTCGATCTCGCGATCGCCGACTAGCTGTGCGCAAGCAATGGCGCAGTCTCCTCGGCGCTGTCGTCGGCGTCGGATTCCTCGCGTGGGCGCTGCACGGCATTGCTTTCGACGAGGTGTGGCTGCACATCCGCCACGCGAATCCGTGGTATCTGCTCGGAGCGAGCGTCGCCGGCACGCTGATCTTTCCGCTTCGGGCGCCGCGCTGGCGCACCATCCTGTCGCCGGTTGCCGAGGGATTGCCGTTCGTGATACTCTGGCGCGCGATCGCGATCGGCATGATGGGGAACAACGTCCTGCCTGCGCGCGCCGGCGAGCTCGCGCGCGCCTTCGCACTTTCGCGTGAGACGAAGCGCGTGCCCTTCTCCGCCGCCTTCGCATCGCTCGCCGTCGACCGGATCTTCGACGCGACGTGCGTGCTCCTGCTCATGGCGGTCGCGACGCTCGACCCGTCGTTGCCGCGCGGGCAGACCTTCGCCGGCTACTCGATCGCGAAGGTCATCGGGAGCGGCGCGACGCTCGCGCTGCTCGCGATCTCGGGATTGTATCTGATCGTCTTCTTCACCGAGCACGCGATCGACGTCTGGGAGTGGATCGCGCGAAGTATCGCCCCGCGCTTCGAGGAGCGGGGACGTCGCACGTTGATCGCATTCGCATCCGGGCTCGCGGTGCTGCGCGATCCCGTGAAATTCGTGTCGACGATGGGATGGGCGATCGCAATGTGGCTGATGAACGCGCTCGCCTTCTGGCTGGGATTCAAGGCGGTGGGAATCGAGGCGTCGTTCAGCGCGGCGCTCATGCTGCAGGGGCTGATCGCGATCGGCGTCGCCGTGCCGGCCCTTCCTGGATTCTTCGGCGTGTTCGAGAAGTTCGCGCAGCTCGGGCTCGGGATTTACGGAATCGATCGCACGCTCGCGACGAGCTGGGCGATCAGCTACCACATCCTGACGTTCCTGCCCATCACGATCATCGGCATCTACTATTTCGTGACGCTCGGCCTCAAGCTCAGCGACATGAACGCGTCGTCGGAAGAAGCCGCGGTAGCGCCGGCAGCGGGATGAGCGCGAAGGTCGCGCGCGTGGCGGCGCAGGCGAAGCTCAACCTCGGGCTCCGCATTCTCGCCCGCGAGCGCGGCGGCCATCACTCGATCGAGACGCTGTTCGCGCGCATTGCGCTCGCCGATACCGTCACCATTCGCCCACGCGACGAAGATCGATCCGTCGTGATGCACGGCGTCGAGATCGGGCCGCAGGAAGAGAATCTCGCCTACCGGGCCGCGGTGGCGTACGGAGATGCCACCGGATGGCCGCGCGGCTTCGAGATCGAGATCGTGAAACGCATTCCCGTTGGCGGAGGGCTCGGCGGAGGCAGCGCGGATGCAGGTGCGGTGCTGCGCGGACTCAATGCGCTCTCGCCGCACGCGGTGCGCGAGCCAGAGCTCCTCCGCATCGCGATGACGCTCGGCGCCGACGTGCCGTTCCTCACGAGCACCGAGCCCTTCGCGCTCGCCTGGGGTCGCGGTGAGCGGCTGCTCGCCCTTCCGGCGTTGCCCGAGCGAACGGTGGTACTCGTGCTCCCAGGGTTCCTGGTGTCCACCGTGGACGCCTACGAGTGGATCGCGGCGTCGCGGCAGACCGACGTGCCGTCGCCGCGCCTCGTCTCGGTGCCCGAGCTCACATCGTGGGAGACGCTGCAGCGGCACGTCGTCAACGACTTCGAGCCGGTCGTAGCAGAGCATCATCCGGAGATCGCGACGATCATCGGACAGCTGCGCGAGATGGGCGCGTCGATCGCCGGTATGAGCGGATCCGGATCGACGCTCTTCGGAATCCTCCCCTTATTCGCCGACACGGCGGCACTTACGAGCGCCCTTCCGGGAACGGCGGTCCCGACGCGCACGGTGACTCGCGTGTCTGCGGTGGAGCTGGTGGAGTAGCGGCGCCCAGGCGCGAGCATGAGCACGCCTATTGAGCAACCCTCGCTGTACCGGTAGCTTAGGGTGCTCTGCTGCCCCTTCGTCCAACGGCAGGACAGCGGCCTTTGGAGCCGCGAATGGTGGTTCGAATCCACCAGGGGCAATGGATCGGTGCGGCCGGACGAGATCCCGCGCGCGAACCGGACGCATTGACCTAACCTTCTCAATCTCTTACGTTTAACGGCTGCAATGGATGAGCTGAATGTTCCGCGGCGCGGGTTCAAGCTTCTCGCAGGCACGGCAAACCCTGCGCTCGCGGAAGAGATATCGGCGTGCCTGGGAGTCGATCTCGGAAAGGTCACCATGTCGCGGTTTGCGGACGGTGAGATTTTCGTGCGCATCGACGAGAACATTCGGGGACACGATGTCTTCATCGTGCAGCCAACGAACCCGCCGGCCGAGAACATCATGGAGTTGCTGTTGATACTCGACGCGGTGCGACGAGCATCGGCGGCGCGTACGACTTGTGTGATGCCGTACTACGGCTACTCGCGGCAGGACCGAAAGGACCAGCCGAGGGTGGCGATCGGCGCGAAGCTGATGGCGAATCTGATCGTGACGGCGGGCGCGGATCGGGTGCTCGGGATCGATTTTCACCAGCACGCGCTCCAGGGCTTTTTCGACATTCCGGTGGACCACCTGTACGCGGCTCCGGTGTTTGTTTCGCACTACCGCAAGAAGCATCTTCAGGATCTCGTCGTCGTTGCACCGGACGTCGGGTCGGCGAAGATGGCACGAGGGTTCGCAAAGCGTCTGAATGGAACGTTCGCGATCATCGACAAGCGGCGACCGCATCCGAACGTCGCCGAGGTGTTGAACGTCGTTGGTGAAGTCGAAGGGCGCGACTGTCTGATTCCCGACGACATGATCGACACGGCGGGCACGGTGACGGAGGCGGCGCGAGCACTGAAGGGGCTGGGCGCGAAGGACATCTACGTGTGCGCGACGCACGCGCTGTTGTCGGGTCCGGCCGCGGAGCGACTGAGGAATGCTCCGATCAAGGAAGTGACGGTGACGGATACCGTGGCGATCCCTGATGCACATCGTTTTCCGCAGCTGACGATCCTGAGTGTGGGCGAGCTGCTCGCGAAGGCGATTCGGTATACGCACAGCGACGAGTCGGTGAGCTCGCTGTTCGAGTAGGCGCGGCAAAGAGGGGGCGCTGCGGTCGAGTGCCCGGTTGGTTCATCTGTCAATTACGCTCTCGAGAGAATCGATATGGCAACCGAAGTGCTCATCGCGCATCCTCGCGCGGAAACCGGAAAGGGCGCGGCGCGAAAGCTCCGTGCGGCGAAGCAGGTACCTGGCGTCGTGTACGGTCACAAGCGCGAGCCGCAGTCACTGGCGCTCGATGCGCGCGATCTGCAGAAGATGCTCGATCGCGTGTCCGCGGACACCACCGTCTTCGAGCTCCGGATCGGCGGCGGCTCCGCGCGTACGCTGATTCGCGACATCCAGCGTCATCCCTTCCGCCGCGAGATCCTGCACATCGATTTCCAGGAGCTCGTGGCCGGTGAGCTCGTGACGGTCGACATCCCGCTGGTGCTCGTGGGAACGCCGGTTGGCGTGCGCCTCTCGGGCGGCATGCTCGATCAGGTGCTCCGCACGATCAGCGTCGAGGTCGATCCCGGAAACATTCCGAATCACATCGACGTCGACGTGTCGAATCTCGACCTGCACCAGTCGATCCACGTGCGCGATCTCACGCTGCCCCCGGGCGTCGAAGTGCTCGAGAATCCGGGCGAGACGATCTGCGTCGTCGCACCGCCGCGCGCCGAGGTCGAGGTTGCGCCGGTTGTCGAGGGCGAGGCGGAGCCGCTCACGGAGCCGGAGCTGATCCGCAAGGCGAAGGAAGAAGAAGACGCGGAGGCGGCGGCGAAGAAGTAGTTCGGTGGTGCGCGATGAATCGCCTCGAGCGATGCATCGTTCGCCCCTGATCCTCGAGCGCACCGATGAAGCTCATTCTCGGGCTCGGAAATCCGGGCAAACAATACGAACGCACGCGGCACAACGTCGGCTGGTGGGTTCTCGATCACCTCGCCGACGTTTGGCATCTCGGAGGCTGGAAAGCCGAGGGGCAGGCGCTGGTCACGCATGGGCTGGTGGGCAACGTGAAAGTGCGACTCGTGAAGCCGCAGACGTTCATGAACCTGAGCGGCGCCGTGCTCGCATCGCATCTCAAGCGCCCATTCTGGTCGCCGAAAACCGATCTGCTCGTGGTCGTCGATGACGTCGCGCTCCCGGTTGGCACGTACCGGCTGCGGCCGCAGGGGAGCGCGGGTGGACACAACGGGCTCAAAAGCGTCGAGCAGCACATTGGCCATCGCGACTACGCGCGCATGCGCATCGGGATCCAGCCGGTGGATCCCGAGCGACGCATCGGCGATCTCGCGGACTACGTCCTCAGCCCATTCGGGAAGACGGAGCGCGAGGAAATTCTTGCGCTGATGCCACGATTGACCGATGCCGCGGAGCTCTGGCTGCGCGAAGGCATCGTACCAGCAATGAACGCGCACAACGGGAATGCATGCTGAAGCTCGGGATCGTCGGACTGCCGAACGTCGGGAAGTCGACGCTGTTCAATGCGCTCACGAGCGCGCAGGCGGATGCGGCGAACTATCCGTTCTGTACCGTGGAGCCAAACGTCGGCATCGTCGAGGTGCCGGATCCGCGGCTCGCGGGTCTCGCGAAGATCGTGAATCCAAGGAAGATCGTGCCCGCCGTGGTGGAGTTCGTCGACATCGCGGGGCTCGTGAAGGGCGCCGCAAGCGGCGAGGGACTCGGCAACAAGTTTCTCGCGAACATTCGCGAGACGGACGCGATCATCCACGTCGTGCGCTGCTTCGAGGATCCCGACGTGCTGCACGTGATGGGCACGATCGACCCGGTGCGCGATCGCGAGGTGATCGAGATCGAGCTCGCGCTCGCCGATCTCGCGACCGTCGAGAAGCGGCTCGACAAGGTGCGCCGCTCGGCCAAGTCGCACGACAAGGAGGCGCTCGCGGAGCTGCCGGCGATCGAGGCGGCGTACGCGGCGTTGAGTGAGGGCAAGGGATTGTGGGAGGCGAAGCTGAGCGACCAGCAGCGCGCGATGCTCGCGCCGCTCACGCTGCTCACCGCGAAACCGGTGCTGTACGCGGCGAACGTGACCGATGCGGAGCTCACGGGCGAGGAGGGCGCGCCTCTCAAGGCACTGCGCGAAGCGGTGAAGAAGAGCGGCGAGCGCGCGCAGGTGGTTCCCTTCTCGGCGAAGATCGAGGCCGAGCTCGCGGAGCTGCCGAGCGAGGAGCGCGGAGATTTCCTCGAGTCGCTG
>DATHJR010000396.1:0-2257 GCA_035286525.1 Gemmatimonadaceae bacterium
TCTCAGTACTTCAATATCGTCGTTCGTCGTCAGCCGGCGACCGGCCACGAATCGAGGCTCGCGCCCGAGCCGCGTCTGGAGCGACGAGATGATCTCGCCGCCGCCGTGCACCACGCAGAAGCTCCCCGGCGCCTCCAGCCACAGTTGCGCGAGCACCGGTGCGAGCCGGGAATCCCGCTGCACCCGCCCACCGATCTTGATCACGCGCTCCACCCGGGGCGTTATCATGCCGGCAGCCCCATCGTCTCCTCGAGCCCGAGCAGCAGATTCGCGTTCTGCAGCGCCTGCCCCGCCGCCCCCTTCACGAGATTGTCGATCGCCGCGACCACGATCAGCGTCGGCACGCGCACGCCCTCCGCCACCGTCGCTGTCAGCCGCACGACGTTCCGGTGCACCACATCCTTCAGCGAGGGGATCTCCTCGCTCACCTCGATGAACGGCTCGCCCGCATAGTGCGCCCGCCACGGGGCCAGCACATCCACGAGCGGCTCCGCCAGTGGCACCGTGATCGTCGCCAGAATGCCGCGTGCGACCGGAAGCAGGTGCGGCGTGAAGATCAGATCCGCGTCGCAACCGAGCGACGCGAGCACCGCCCGCATCTCCGCCAGATGCCGATGCCCGTTCCCGATCGAGTACGGCCGAAAGTCATCCGCCACCTCGGCGAACATCAGCTCGCGGCGCGGCGTCATTCCCGCGCCGGTCACGCCGCTCGCCGCGTTGACGGTGATCGTCGCTCCCGGGGCGATGAGTCCGCGCACGACCAGCGGCAGCAGCGCCAGCAGCGTCACCGTCGGATAGCAGCCGGGATTCGCGACGATCTCGGCCTTCCGCACCGCGTCCCGCGCGTGCTCGGTCAGCCCGTACGGCGCCTCGACTATTTCTTCCCACGCGCACATGGCCGGACTATGGCCGGGCCTGAGGTCGGCCGAGAGATCGACCACCTTCGCGCCGGCCTCGTGCGCCGCGGCCACCCACTGCGCCGACGTCCCGTGGGGCAGCGCGCTGAACACCAGCTGCGCCTCGCCCAGGCGCGCATCCTCCGCGGCGACGAACCTCACCTCCTTGCCACCGAAGCGAGCGCACGCGCCCTGACGGTCGTTCGCCGTCGCGAACGCCAGACGCGCGGCCGGATGCCGGGCGACGAGCTCGCACAGCTCCCGCCCCGCATACCCGCTCGCTCCGAGAACCCCAATCGCAAATTTATGCACGATGAATGCATAAAATTGCGAGACCTCGCTGTCAATGGCAGCCACTCGCCCCTGGAGCGCGCGATCGCTATTCTCTGCCCATGGCAAACAAGCGAGAGCGGCAGGCAACCATTCGCTCCATCATCGATTCCCGCCCGATCGAGGGGCAGGAGGAGCTCCGCAAGCAGCTTCGCCAGCGCGGCTGGGACGTCACACAGTCCACGTTGTCGCGCGACCTTCGCGAGATGCGCGTCTCGCGCATCCCCGGCCCCGGCGGAGGCTCGCGCTACTCGATCACCTCGGATGACAGCGATGCGCGCCCGCCGCTCCAGGCGCTTCTTCCTCCGCTCTATACCGCGATCGATGGCGTGGGCGAGCTGATCGTTCTCCATACACTTCCCGGCGGTGCGCAGCCGATCGGCGTCGCGCTCGATGCGGAGGAATGGCCGGAGGTGATGGGCACGATCGCCGGCGACGACACGGTCCTCATCGTCTGCCGCTCGAGCGCCGCCATGGAGAAGGTCATCAAACGCCTCAAGTCGGTGGCGGGCCCCTCGCCCGCGTGACGCCCTCCCGCCGCCCCGCTTGACACCAGGGTCTCCGATCCACTAAATATGCAGTAGTGACGCATATTTATTCCTGATCGTGGAGACGGCATGATTCGCAAAATCGCACTCGCCTACTCGGGGGGCCTCGACACTTCCATCATCGTCCCCTGGCTGCGCGCGCGCTACGACGCCGAGATCATCTGCGTCGCCGCGGAGATCGGCCAGGGCGACGAGCTCGAGGGCATTCGCGCGAAGGCGATCGCCTCCGGCGCCTCCGAATGCTTCATCGAGGACATGCGCGAGGAGTTCGTCACCGACTACATCTGGCCTACCCTGCGCGCGGGCGCGATCTACGGTCGCAAGTATGTGCTCGGCACCTCGATGGCTCGGCCGCTCATCGCCAAGCGCCAGGTCGACATCGCCCGCGCCGTGGGTGCGGACGCGCTCGCGCACGGATGCACTGGCAAGGGCAACGATCAGGTGCGCTTCGAGCTCACCTACGCCGCCTTCGCTCCCGAGCTG
>DATHJR010000397.1:0-11322 GCA_035286525.1 Gemmatimonadaceae bacterium
CGTGAACAGCGCGTCGGCGCCCCACTCGTGCTTGTCCGTCGAGCGGCACTTGGGCTGGCCACCGCCGCCCCATTCATCGCTGAAGAGGACCTTGGTGCCGTCGTTGTTGAACGTCGCCGAGTGCCAGTAGGAGAAGTTGGAGTCGGAGACGGCGGCGATGCGCGTCGGGTGCGCGGGATCGTGAATGTCGAGGAGCAGTCCGTAACCCTCGCACGCGCCACCAGCCAAGCCGATCGCCGGATACACCGTGATGTCGTGGCACTGCGTCGGACCGGCGTTCGGATTCGCCGGCGGAGGTCCCATCATCGCCGCGATGATGCCGGGGATTGCGGCGCGCAGCGCGGCGCTGTCGGTGCTCGTGGGCGTACCCGAGCCACCGCGTGCCTTCACGATGCTGTCCAGTCTTGGCGTCGTGAAGCCGGGGCCGAGCACCTGCTCGCGATCGCGAATCGTCGCCACGTAGCCGCCCTTTGCTTTTGCGTCGGCCACCGCCTTTGCGTTCTCGGCAATGTCCACCTCTGACTCGCCGTGCCGCGCGGGCGCGACGAGATCATTGAAGATCCGCGGCGAGCTCACGATCGCGGCCTGCTCGGGATGCGCGAGCGGCACCTTGATCACCTCGATGCGGAAGAGCGCCGAATTCGGATCCTGATCCGGTGTCGCGCTGACGCATCCTGGCAGCTCGTTCGGCGACCGAATGCGCGACGAGCCGGAGATATAGATGTAGACGTTGTCAGGGTCCTTCGGATCGACCAACGCCGTGTGCGTGTGCGAGCCGCGGCACGTTTGCACGTTGCCCACGTTCTTCGGATTCGCGATGTCCGTGATGTCGAAGATGCGCAGCCCGCGCAGGCGATCCTTGCTGACGGTGTCCTTCACGCCCTCGCCGCTGCAATCGAGGCGCCCGGAGAGTCCCTCGCCGGAAACGAACAGCAGGTTCTTGTAGACCGAGACATCGCTCTGCGACGCGGGGCAGTAGTACGCCGTCTTGAGCGTCGGATGGCTCGGATTCGAGATGTCCCAGATCTGGTAGCCCGCGTAGCTGCCCTGGATCGCGTACGGTCCCGTGAACGCGAGATCGGAGTTCGTGATCCCGACAAACTTCGCCGAGGGCTGGGTGCGCGAGAGCACGCGCAGGTTCCAGGTCGCTTCCTGCGCATCCATGAGCCCAGCGTGGAGGCCGACGCGCGGATCGGGATTCGGCGCGGTCGCCGACGTGCTGACGCGCGGCGACGCGCTGCTGCGCGACGACGAGACCCCGCTGCTGGACATCGACGACGTGTTGTGCGCGCATGCCGCTGAGAACAGGAGCGCGACGGCGAGCGGCAGCGCTGGACGACGGACGGCGATCGAACGCGTGTCGTGGCGGCGAGAACGAGGAACAGATGCCATTACGGAATCCTCCAGAGGGGCGGGGTGCAGCGCGTGGTTGGTCGCGATGCGGTGATCACTGCGCGCTCTTCTGAGGCGCGAAGGAGTTGAGCATTCGTTCCATGCGTGCGATCTCGGTCGTTTGATCGACGTTCACATCGGAAGCGAACTTGAAGATGACCTCGTCCTGCCCGGCGCCGTATGTGCCGAAGAGGTCCTTCACCATCGAGACGGCGCCGCGGTGATGCTGGATCATGTCGGTGAGGAAGAGCCGGTCGAAGTCCGGACCCTTTGCGAGATCGAGCTGGCGCATCTGGGCCTCGGTGAGCATGCCGGGCATGAGCATCTCCTGCTCCTTCCCGTTCATCATCATCTTCATCGGACCGGCTTTCGCCTCGGGCACCGACTGGTGCCGGTCGCTCAGCCACGTCTGCATGGTCAGGATCTCGTCCTGCTGTGCATTGATGATGCGTTCGCAGAGGACGCGCACGGACGAACTGGCGCCGTGCGTCGGCGCCCACGTCGCCATCACGATGGCCTGTGCGTGATGGCCGATCATTCCCTGCATGAATCGCACGTCCGCAGCGGTGTAGGGGTTGCGGAGGCTGTCGGCTTTCGCTCGCGCGATCGCGGCTGCCTCACTCTGCGCTGCGGCCGGCGAGGGCTCCGCAGCGCCGCGGCTGGCGGATGTCTGGCTACCGCACGCGGCGATCGCACAGGCAATCGGCAGCATGACTAGGGATCGTGTCAATGATGTCATCATGGTTTTGGGCGGTCGTGGAGCACGTGTCCGGCACGTGCCGCTCTCAGCTAACGTACGGTTGTCGAACACCGTTGTTTCTGAAAATGCGCGGCGTGCGCGCGTGCGCAAAGGCTCGTCAATCTTGCGTGGCGGTGCACGGCAAGTCCACCCCCGCACGGGGCCGGCCACATGGGGGCACGGCGCATCGTGGAGCCGGCCAGGCGCCGGTTCCACGATGCGTCCACTCTCTAGTTCCCGATCGGGAAGTCGGTGGGAAGCGCGTTGCTGATCGCGGTCGAGGCGGGGAAGCACTCGGGATGGCCGAAGCCGCTCGCGCTGTGACCGTTTGCGTCGATATCGTAGATGATGTTGTCATCGCCCGTGGCGCTCACGCCTGCGGGAACGAAGTCCAGATGAAGGCGGTCGCGCGTCTTCCAGCCGATGTTGTGGTCGGCGCACGAAGCATCGCCGCTTACGCCGATCCCGCCGATGATCGTTCCGTCGCTTGCGTAGAGCGGAAAGCCCCCGCCGAAGACATTGATTCCGCCAATGCGTCCGCCGATCATCGGGTCGTGATCGGTTCCGAAGTCGTTCACGTTTCCACGGTACGCGACGTCGGGATCCACGGGGTTGGATTCCTGCAACCCGAACAACGTTCCGCCCGGCTGCGCGGCGGCATAGAGATTCGCGCTCGAGAGAGCGAGTCCGGGGAGGCTGAACGCGTTACCCGTGTTTGCCTTCTGTGCGGAGATGACGCGGCTGCCCTGCCACTGATCACCTTCCTTCGCGCCGGTGTACGCGACGGCCACGACTTTTCCGCTTCGGTCGACGACGGTGGCCCACATGTCGAGGTTGAATCCACCGTTCGCCGTGCCTCGCGCAAACTCGAGTGCGGCCTGGAGCTCGGCGTGGCCGGGGAGCCGCGCATCGGAGCGCAAACGATCGACGGACGCCACCGGCGAGTCGCTGGAACACGCGGCGACGACGAGCAGTGCGCCGCAGGCGATGGCGGCGCGGGTAAGACGTGAGACGCGGTGCGGCGTGCGACTGTACGACATGGGATCCTCCTCGACAGAGATGTTCACGTGCGCGCGCGGGGAAGGCGTGCGAGCGAGACCGCGAGCTCCTTCGTGCGGAAGGCGCGAGATTGCGGTCGAGCTGCCTTCCAATAGCGAAATCTTTGTGAAGAAGCAAACGCTCGGCTTGGGCCTCTGCCGCCGGGTTATTTTCGTTCCATGCCGCTCGCATTTCGATTCCGCGCAGAGCTCGGTACAGTCCTGCTTTCCGCGCTCGCGAGCGCATGCGCGCACCCTACGCCTCTCCCTCCAACTGTTCCGATTTCAGTCGATGCTGCACTCTCGATGCAGCTCGAGCCCGCGTCGCGCACCGTCGATTCCGCAATCGCGGCCGGCGCCGCTCCCGGGGCAGTGCTGGCGGTGTCCGTGGGCGGACGGCACTACGAGCACGCGATAGGGCAACTCGCCGTCGACGATACGCGCCCGCCCGACGGCCGCACGATCTACGACATGGCGTCGCTCACGAAAGTGATCGCGCTGACCACGCTCGCGATGATGGCGGTGCACGAGCAGCGGATCGCGCTCGATTCGCCAGTCGTGTACTACCTCCCGGAATTCGCGCGCGGCGGGGGCGAGAAGTCGCGCGTGCGCGTGCGCGATTTGCTTCTGCACGACAGTGGGCTTCCGCCTGATCCGGTGCCGCCGCTGTGGAAGCATCCAGGGAGCCGGCACGAGGCACTCGATGTGGCGCTCGCCGCCAACCTCGATACGGTTCCGGGCGCGCGCATGGTGTATTCCGATCTGGGAGCCATCGTCCTCGCGACGATCATCGAGAAGCGGTACGGCAAACGCATCGACGCGCTGTTCGCGGAGCGCGTGGCGGGCCCGCTGGGATTCACGCGGCTGCGCTTTCTCCCGCCGCGCGAGTGGCGCACGGAGATCGCGTCCACCGAGATCGAGGCCGTGCCCGGAAGGCCGACGACGGCGCTTCGCGGCGAGGTGCACGACGAGAACGCCTGGCGCCTCGAGGGCGTGTCCGGTCACGCGGGGCTGTTCGGCGACGCCGACGACCTGCTCCGCTTCGGCGAGTGGGTACTAGCCGGATCGCTGGGACGGAGCGTTCCCGGGGCGTTGCAGCCGCCGTCGGAGCTCGTGACCTGGACGGTGCGGCAGAACCAGCCCGAGGGATCGTCGCGCGCCCTTGGCTGGGACACGCCATCGGAAAATTCATCGGCGGGGAGCTACACCTCCGCGCGCAGCTTTGGACATACCGGCTACACAGGCACGTCCATCTGGATCGATCCCGCACGCGAGATCGTCATCGTGCTGCTGACCAATCGCGTGAACCCCACGCGCGACACACCGAAGTTCGGCATGATGCGCGCCGTCGTCGCCGATGCGGTGATTCGAAGCCTTTTCCCGGACGCGCTGCCGCGCTAGGCGCGGGGCGCAATCGCGAGAGCGATCCTCGACCCGCGATACACAGGCGCTAACAATTTCATGAGACCACACAAGCGGACAACAAACGGACACTAACGGATAACTGCGAATCCGTGTCGTGTCCGTTTGTGTCCGTTCGATCCGCTTTCGTCCGTCTCACAAATTGTTAGTGCACGCGCACGCGCACGAGAGTCACACTCGCACGTTTATTCCGAATCGCCGAGTGCGCTCACTGCACGAGCGCCACCGTCTTGGGAGGACGAAGCTCCTTCGCCTGCGGAAGGATCGGCGGCTTCCCCAACTGCTGCAGCTTCGCGTTGACCTTCGGAATCTCCGTCGCCAGCACCCGCTTGTACGACACGAGGTTGCGTTGGAGAACCGGAGCAAACTGGCGGAAGACACCGATCTGCTGCTCCGTCGGCCGTGCGCTCGTGGCCGACACGTGCGCCAAGAGTGCGCTGATCCGCTCGACGACAGCTGCGGGATAGTTGAGCGCATCCTCGTCGGCGCGAAGATGGACCTGATACAATCGCCGTTCGGCGGACGTCAGCGAGTCGCGCAGCTCACCCGCCACCGTCGCGAGCGAGGTGCTGTCTGCGCCGTGTACGGACGCGAGCCGGTCGTCGAGCTGCGCGCGCACGTTGCGAATGGTGATGATGGCCGTAGTGCCGGCTGTCACCGTATCCCGGATCTGCCGCAAGAACGCGAACTGCGCCGCGAGGTCCGCTGGGGTGGCGTGCACACGCGGATCCTCCTTCAGCACGAAGCTCGACGAATCCGCCCAACTCCCGACGTGCACGCGCACCCAGTAGCGACCCGCGGGCGCGATCGGTCCGTTCGTGAGAATGTCCATCATTCCCGCGAAGCCCTGCACGTCGGGATAGCGCAGGTTCCACGCGAAGCGATTGAGCCCCGGTTTGTCCGGAGCGCGAGGCGCAGGCGGAACGCGCTGCGGCCACGGCTTCTCCGCTTCTTCGCCCTTGCCCGCCTCTTCGCCACCGTAGACGACCTTCGTGGTGTCCGGTTGCTTGCCGGCCTTCGTCAACGAGTCGTTGTGCACGCGGCGCGCGCTGTCGGTCTGGAAGTGCATCGCGCTGTCGCCGCGGATGCTGTCGGCCTTGGCGATCGAATCCTGCGCGCTCGAGAACGACCGTATCAACGAATGGTGCGCGTCGAGGATGTCGACGGTAACGGGTTGATGCGCCTCGGCGATCGAGTAGTAGATCAGCGCACCGTCCGGAGGATTGGCACCCACCGGGCGCGCCGCGTCGAGCTCTTCCGGATTTCCCCAGATCACGCGCCATGCGTCCTTCGGCTTGAAGAGGTGCGCCGGCGCACTCGCTGTCCGCTCGTTCATCTGCCGCAGCGGCGAGATGTCATCGAGAATCCAGAAGCCGCGCCCGTGCGTAGCCGCGATGAGATCGCCGTCCTTGATGGCGAGATCGTGCACGGGGACGATCGGGAGATTGCGGCGCAGTGATTTCCAGTGCGCGCCGTCGTCGAAGCTCACCCATACGCCACGCTCCGTTCCCGCGTACAACAGACCCTTGCGCACCGGATCTTCACGCACCACGCGCAGGAACTCGGTGGCCGGCAGTCCGTTGTCGAGTCGCGTCCAGCTCTTGCCGAAATCGGTTGTCTTCCAGATGTACGGCGCCATGTCCTCGAGCTGGTACCTGTTCACCGCCACGTACGCCGTGCCTCGTGCGAAGTGGCCCGGCTCGATGCTCGAGACGCGCGTGTAGTCGCCGAACTGTTTGGGCGTAATGTTGGCCCACGACACGCCATTGTCGCGCGAGAGATACAGGAGGCCGTCGTCGGAGCCGGTCCAGATCTCGCCTTTCGCCATCGGCGACTCGGCAAGCGCGAAGATCGTCGCGTAGTACTCGGCGGTCGTCTGGTCCGAGGTGATCGGGCCGCCCGAGATGCCGAGCGTCGCTGAATCGTGGCGCGTGAGGTCGGGCGACACCGGAGTCCAGCTCTGTCCGTCGGTGAGCGTTCGGAACAGGCGGTTGCCGCCGGCGTAAAGCACGTTCGGATCGTGCGGGGAGATCAACAGCGGCGCGGTCCACTGGAAGCGGTACTTCGCCTCGCTCGCCGGATGTCCATCGGGACTCTCGGGCCAGACGTCCACGAGACGGAAAAATCCCGTCTTGTGATCGAGCCGGCCGATGAAGCCGCTGTTGTCGCCTCCGTAGGTGATGTCGGGATTGTCGGGGCGCGCCTGGACGAAGCCCGCCTCTCCGCTCACGTCGTACCACTCGCTTCGCGGAATGCCGCCCGGGAACCGGCTCGGACCGCAGACGCCGGAGTTGTCCTGCTGTGCGCCGCAGACGCGATAGGGAAAGTGATTCGTCGTCGCAACGTGATAGAACTGCGCCGTCGAGTAGTCCTGATCCGTCCACGACTCGCCGCGCGTGTACGACACGCTTGCGCCTCCGTCGCTCGACTGAATCATCCGCGCACCGTCATTCGGCGCGATCCACAGATCGTGATTGTCTCCGTGCGGCTCCGCCAGCTTCGTGAAGTGCTGCCCGCCATCGACGCTCTTCATCAACGATACGTTGGGAGCATAGATGAGATTCGTGTCCACCGGGTCCGCCATGATCCGCGTGTAGTACCACGCGCGCTCGCGAATGCGGTGATCTCCGCTCACGAAGCGCCACGTGGCGCCCGCGTCGTCCGACTTGTACAGCCCGCCCGAATCGGCCTCGATGAGTGCCCACACGAGCGACGGCTTCGCGCGCGAGACCTCTACGCCGATTCGTCCGAGCACGCCCGGCGGCAGTCCCTTGTTGTGAGTGAGCTCGGTCCAGTGCTCTCCGCCGTCCGTGCTCTTGTAGATGCTCGAGCCCGCGCCTCCCGATGAGAGTGCCCACGGCTTCCGGTATGCCTGCCACAACGACGCGTAGAGGATGTCGGGATTCGAAGGATCGAGGACGAGATCGCCGGCGCCCGTCGAGTCGTTCCGGAAGAGCACCTTCCGCCACGACTTTCCTCCGTCGATCGTCTTGAAGACGCCGCGATCAGGATTCGGACCATAGACATGTCCGAACGCCGCGACCCAGACGACGTCGGGATTCGTCGGATGCACGCGCACTCGAGAGATCTGCTGGGTAGCCGCGAGCCCCGCGAAGCTCCACGTCTTGCCGCCGTTCGTCGTCTTGAAGAGGCCGTCCCCGTGCGAGACGTTGCCGCGGATCGCGTGCTCGCCCGTTCCGACGTACACGATGTCAGGATCGGACATGCTGACTTCGATCGAGCCGATCGTTCCGCCAAAGTAGCCGTCGCTCGCGGCGGACCAGGTGTTGCCGCCGTCAGAGGTCTTGAACACGCCACCGCCGGTGGTACCCATCCAGAACTCGAAGGGGCGTTTCGCGGATCCGGCAACGGCGATGCTTCTGCCACCGCGAAAAATCCCGATGTCGCGCCACCTCAGCCCGTGCCAGGTCACCGAATCTTCAGTGATCGAGCCGGGATAGGTGATGCGTTGAGCCTCCAGGGCTCCTGAACTGAGTGTGAGCGCGAGCAGAACGCGCGCGAGCGTCGTCGCCCTCTGCGGAAAGCGATGACGAATGGAATGGAGCGACAACGGAACCTCGGCGAGGGGGGATGCTCGAAATAGCCTCGGATACGGGACGAAGCAAGAGGTGATGCGAGAGTGCCCGCACCGTGAAGTCGCTCACGATGCGGGCACGACGACCATTCGAGCCGGCCGTGCGCTCAGGTTGAAGGGCGTGTCTCGCTCCCGGGAGTACGTGGCGCCGAGGAGGTGGCGCTCGTGCCTGCCGCTCGCGAGGAGGGCGCGCCACTCAGCGCGCGCACTCGTTCGAGATTCTCCACGACACCACGATACTGGCGCTCCACGATGGCGCGCGTGTCGATGGGCAGGTCTTTCTGGAGCGCATCTTCGTATACGTGCGCGGCGTGTTCCTCGCCACGCTCGCACTCCATCACGATCGCCTCTTCGTTCTTTCCCGTCACCGCGGCTTTCAGATCGATCCATCCGCGATGAAGCGCGCCGGCGATGGTGCCTCGGCTTTCAGGATCGCCGCCCAACCGGCGCACCTCGGCCTTGAGCTCCGATTCGCCCCGCTGGATGTTCGGAAGTCGCGACGCGAAAAGTGCCTTTGCTGTCGGATTCTTCACCGCTTCACTGGCAGTCTGGAATCCGTGGATTCCGTTTTCGCAGGTCTCGATCAACTCGTTCAGAATCGATACGACCTCGGCGTTTTTTAGCGGCATGTGTGAGCTCCAGGGCCGAGTGTGTGCACGGTGCAGTCATGGCCGGGTGGTTCCTGCAACCGCTTGTGGATTGAAGCAACACGGGTGCACGCTCCGTGCCCTCATGATACACGAGCGCGCGATTGATAGCGGCGTCGAGCTGCTGCGGCCGAGCTCGTTGCTCATTCGCAGTTCAGTGCGGTGTCGTTCCGCAGATTCTCAAAAGGCGTACATTATCCGCGAGAAACGAAAGAGTTCGTACAACGCGCGCCCGCCAACCAGCCGGAGACTGTCAATGCTCAAGGACTTCAAGGCGTTCATAATGCGTGGCAACGTCATCGATCTCGCCATCGGTGTCATCATCGGTATTGCGTTTGGAGCCGTGGTGAAGTCGCTCGTCGACGACGTGATCATGCCGCCCATCGGTCTCGCGACGGGCGGCATCGATTTCTCGAACAAGTTCGTGGTGCTGAAGGACGGTGCCGCGGCGGCGGGTCCGTACGCATCGGTTGCAGCGGCGAAGGCCGCGGGAGCGACCACGCTCAACTACGGCGTGTTCGTCAACAATGTCGTGTCGTTCCTCATCATCGGGTTTTGCGCGTTCCTGATCGTGCGAGCAGTCAACAAGCTCGTGCACGAGCCACCGCCGCCGTCGAAGACCAAACCTTGTCCCTACTGTGCGACGGAGATTCCATTGGCGGCGACTCGCTGTCCGAACTGCACGTCGCAGCTCGCAGGAGCGGCGGCCGCTTAGCGACGGCGCGTCGCGCGCGGGTGCGTCAGCCCGCGCGCTCGATGCGGGGCTCGCGTCCGAGCACGGGAGTACCGGGCAGCGGGGTCGACTGGCGCCATCCGCGCTCGGTCTTTCGCCAGGTCGAGCCGTCGTCGCACACGACGACGGTCTCATTCCCGACCTTCACCGTGCCGATCGGCTTGCGTGCCTTTCGGTTCCGCACGAAGCTGCGCGCGTCGAGATCCTCGGCAATCGCGTCCGCGAGCTCCGCCTCGATGTCGTAGTCGGAGTGATCGTTAACCGGCGACGACGCGGTTACGGATGCGGGGGTGGGTGAACGGTCCGCCGATGGCTCGACCTCGATTCGCGTCTCCGACTCGGTGTGGCGTCCCGATGGCGGCGGCGTGTCGTCGCGTGCCGATGCCGCGCGCGCTTCGGGGCGCGGCCACGCCTCGGGAATGCGCGGATAGCCCTGCACGTAGGCCCACGCGCGATCGAGCAACTCCATCGCGGCGCGATGCTCCTCATCGAGCGCGATCGCGAACTCCGAGCGTGTCTGCTCGATGATGCGCGCGTTCTCCTCTGCGCGCTGGCGCTGCATCGTGAGCTCCTTCACCATCGCGTCGCGCTCGGCCGCCGCAAGCAGATATTGCTCGCGCATCGTCGCGATGAACGGCTGCGTTGCGGCGACTTTTTCGGCCGACTCGCGACGGACGTCCTGCAACTCGATCTCCGCGCGCTGACGGTCCCAGTCGACGCTCGCGAGCTGCGTGCGGAGCTCATCGCGCATCGCCGCGGCCGCCTCGCGCTCGCCCCGCAGTGAGTCCGAGGCGTGACTCAGCATGGCTCGCGTGGTGTCGAGGTCGGCTTCGAGCCGCTCGATCGTGCGCAGCGCATTGGCGCGCGCCGACGTGAGCTCGTCCTGCATGTTCAGCATCGCGTCGCGCGCACCGGCCAGCTCGGACTCCACGTGATGGCGTCGCTCGGCGCTGTCGAGGCGTTCGGACTCGAGCCGCGACGCGAAGCGGGCCTCGGCATCCGCGGCATCGGCGCGCGCGATCTCGAGCGCGCGCTGCGCATCCTCGTACGTCGCGCGCGATTGCTCGATCTCGACACGAAGCGCCGCGACATCGTGGCGCGCCGCGACCAACTCCACGCCCTGTTCGTCGTGGTGGCGCAGCTTCTCCTGCAGCTCGCCGAACTGGTCGCGCAGCTTCTCGGTCTGCGTGGCACGCCGGCGCATCGAATAGGAGAAGTCCTGGCGTGTCCGGCGCGCACGTCGCCACCACACGTACGACGTGATCGAGGCGCCCGCAAGCGCCCCGATCCCCGCCGAAAGCAGGATGATCCAGGAAACCACAATCGACCCAACGTGCACGTCCGCTCCGCGTTCGAGTGAATCCACCGATAATGGGGATATCGCAAGCCCCGTGCAAATCTTCATTGCTGGTCCTGTAACGGGATGAGCCCTGTATCACACCGTTACGAGTGTTGCGCGCGCGACTGGATGACGTCCTGAAAGAGGTAGAGGAGTGCGTGTTTGGGGAGACCCGAGGAGCGGCATGAAGGGACGAATTCGAATCGCGATCGCGTGTGCGGGGCTGCTAGCGACGTCGGCTGCCCAGCTTCGTGCCCAAACGACGTTTCGCGAAACCGGTTCGGTGACGGTTGGCGGCTACATCGTGTGGGTGCGCGGGACGAGCGCGAACGTCGTGGAGCTGTTCGTCGGGCGCGGCTTCCGGGACGCATTTGCGCGGGCGCACGAGATGGATGCTGCGCGCCTGCAACACTGGATC
>DATHJR010000398.1:0-3743 GCA_035286525.1 Gemmatimonadaceae bacterium
CTCGCCGTCGATGAATCGTTCGCCACGCTCGAGATGAAGGTGAGCTTTCTTCGCCCAGTCTGGCGGTCGGCGCTCACGGCAACGGCGCACGTCGTCCATCGCGGCAAGACGACGGGGCTGGTGGAGTGTCGAGTGACGGACGAGCGCGATCGTCTCATCGCGCACGCGACGAGCACCTGTCTCGTGTTGCGCGGATCGCAGGCGAGCGGGAGAGGGCTGGGGGACACTGGTGCAGGGTAGCGCTCGCAATGCACGATGATCGCTCCGAAGACCACGTGCGCGCCGGATTGTGCGCGCGCTGCGCGAACGTGCAGGTCATCGAGAACCGCCGCGGCTCTCGTTTCTTTCGGTGCCGGCTCGCCGACGTTGACCCGGCATTTCTGCGGTATCCGCCGCTTCCCGTGATGTCATGCCCGGGTTTCGCGCCGAATTCGGAGTCAACCCGTCCTGCAGGACCCTAAATCAGATTAGCTACATTAGTACAGAACAGCACTCTGTACGATGTGCTACATTCCAGTACGAAGAACGACTCGAATCGTGGTGATCTCACGTCCCACGCATTCATCTATCGACACTCGGGTTCGCGGCGCTCGCCGCTTCCTCCCATCTGCCGTGATGTGGGTGTTCCCATTTCGGCAGGATTGGGGAGGAACGTATGACTAGTCTCAAGGTGAAGGCGCCGCCGCCGATCACGCGGCCTGCAACGACGAATCTGTTGCTCGCCTCAATTGCGCCCGACGATCTCGAGCTCATCACGACCCAGCTCGAGCCGGTGCGGCTACGACTGCGCGACGTGCTCTACGATCCCGGCGCCAAGATCGAGCATGTCTATTTCCCGACCACTGGCTGCGTGTCGATGATCCATGCGACCGTGGACGGTTCCGTCGAGGTCGGCACGATTGGGCTCGAGGGGCTCGTGGGCGTGCCGGTGCTGCTGCGCTCCGATTCCGAGCCCACGCGCGCCCTCGTGCAGGTGGAGGGAGAGGCGTATCGCATTACCTCCGACGCGTTCCGAGATGTCGTGTCGGAGAGCAAGCACATGGAGCGCATCTTTCTGCGCTATGCGATGGCGCTCTTCAATCAGGTCGCGCAGTCGGTCGCGTGCAACCGGCTGCATTCGCTCGAGGAGCGCTGCGCGCGCTGGCTGCTGATCACGCACGATCGGGTGGAGGGCGACGAGTTCAAGCTCACGCAGGAGTTCCTGTCGTATATGCTCGGAGTGCATCGGCCGGCGGTGACGCTCGCGGCCGGGATACTTCAGCAGGCGGGGTTCATACACTACTCGCGCGGCCATATCGTCATCACGGACCGGGCGGGGCTCGAGGGCGCGTCGTGCGGTTGCTACAAGGCGACGACTGACAATTACGCGCTACTTGCAGGTTAGGCGAGTATGGCACGAGAACAGGTTGGAGACGGTCCTCATCTTACGCTGAATGTACCTGAGAGCTCGCTTCCTTCGCGGGATCGACCGCCGCCTCTCACTGGCGTCGCACCTCGCCTCTCGTCCGACGACATCGGGGAGCTCCGCGTCGCCATTGAGCGGTGGCTGCGGGAACTCGCGCCACACAAATCGCCGGGCTCGGGCGTTGATGAGCACCTGCGAAAGTCGCTCCGCGTCGCCTGCGCCAAGGCCCGGCTGCAGCGCGTACGCGCGGAGCACGTCGTGGTGGATCTGAAGCAACTCTGGATCACGATTCCGTCGGTGCCCTCGTCGCGCTCCGATGAGCGGATGAACGAGCTCGTGTCCGCCTGCATCGATGAGTACTACTCATCGTCGAAGGACCAACACACGGGATCCTGAGTCGCGCTCGATTTCATGAGCCAGTCTCGGATCCCGAGCTCCTGACCTTCGCGCATCCCGGGCGAACGCGATCGTTATCTTTCGCGGATGCTCAGCTCTCCGCGACTCCATTTTGCTCGCCTGCTCGGCCTCATTCTCGCCGCGCTCGTTCCGGCCGGTTGCGGAATCAGCGCCGAGAGCGGGGGTCGAGCGTATCGCGGCGTGACGCTCGTTCATGCGCTTCCGCGACCATCCTTCACGCTCACCGACACCCGCGGACAGCCGTTCGATTTTCGGGCGCAGACGGATGACACGGTCACCATTCTGCTGTTCGGATACCTGAATTGCCCGGATGTGTGTCCCGTCCATCTCACGAACATCGCGACGGTGATGCGCGGACTTCCGTACGATGTCACCGCAAAGGTGCGCGTGGTGTTCATCACGACTGATCCCGCGCGCGACACGCCAGAGAAGCTGCAGGCGTGGCTCGCCAACTTCGATCCGTCGTTCATCGGCCTGCGGGGAACGCCCGAGCAGATAAAGGTCATCGAGAAAGCGGTCGATGTGGCTCCTTCCGTCGCGGGCGCGCCCGATTCCGCCGGAGGCTACGAAGTCGGACATGCGGCACAGGTGATCGCATTCACGCGCGACGACAGCGCGCACGTCGTCTATCCGTTCGGAACTCGACAGGCAGATTGGGCGCACGACTTGCCGCTGCTCGCGCAGGTGAAATGAGCGCATGAACGTGCAGTGGTGGTGCTCCGCCCGCGGCATCCCGTGGCGCTGGAGTTGGCAGGCGTATCCCGGAGTCTGGATCGCCGTGCTTGCACTCGGCGCGGCGTTCGCGCGCTGGTCTCGCCCCCGCACCGGCGACGCGTCGCACGCGTTTGCAGCGAGCAACGCGCGGCGTGTGGGCGGGTGGATCGGGGTCGCGCTCGTCTGGATGGCGCTCGACTGGCCCGGCGGCCCGCTCGGCACCGGCTACCTCGCGAGCGTGCACGCGGCGCAGTTTCTCGCGCTCGCGATGGTCGCGCCGCCGCTGCTGCTGCGCGGCCTCGACGGCGATCGCGTGCGCGCGCTCCTCGACCGTAACGGCGTGGCCGCGAAGATCATCGTTGCCGCGACCACGCCGCTCTTCGCGATGCTTGCGTTCACCGTCGTGATGCTCTCGACGCACTCCCCGGGCGTCGTCGACACGCTGATGCGCACGCAGCTAGGCGCGTTCGCGCTCGACTTCGCGTGGTTCGTCTCAGGGCTCGCGTTCTGGTGGCCGGTGGTGATCGATGTCCCGGTTCGCGAGCGCTTCGTTCTGCCGATGCGAATGCTCTATCTGTTCGCCGGCACGCAGGCCCATCTCTACCTGTCGATGTGGCTGTTGCTCGCGGAATTTCCCGCGTACGGCATTTACGAGCTCGCCCCGCGGGTCACCGGATTGTCGGCGTTGGAGGATCAGCAGGTCGCCGGCGGTTTGCTGCTGACGCTGGGTGGAACGTACGTGCTCGCCGTGATCTCCGTGCTGTTCTTCCGCTGGTTCGAGGAGCCGCAGCCGGAAACATGAGAACTTCGTAACGAGAGTTGTCGGCCGTTCGTCGATGATGAGCGCATCCAGAGGGCGGGAGCGCCTCGACCACAGGCCCGAATGTCCCACCCAGCCGCCGCAACCGAACCGACATCGCGTTCCGTAGCAATCCTTGGCGCAGACGCCCTGCTCGCCGCGCGCCCTTGCACGCCCGCGCAGCTCGCGAACGGGTGCATCGCGAGCGGCTTTGCCGAAGTGTTCCCTGCGACGTGGGGCGACGAGCTGATCGCCGCGGGCTGCCTGGAACGACTGGAGCGACGCATCGGATCCGCGATCTTCTGCGCCTGCCCGCGCGTGGCCGAGCTGCTGCGAGGCGAAGGTGAGCTGCGCCCGTTCATCGTGCCGTTGATCTCGCCGCCAGTGGCCGTCGCGCGCTATCTCCGT
>DATHJR010000399.1:0-3034 GCA_035286525.1 Gemmatimonadaceae bacterium
GGCCGCGCGGCGCCGTCACTCGCACATCGTAGTCCGCCGGAGCCATGTAGAACTCGGCCTCGAGCTGATAGGGATCCGCCATCCAGCCGTTCACGTCGTCGAAGACGGCGACCTGCGGATACCAGTAGCCCATGAGATAGAGATGGTCGTCGCGTCCCTCGCGTCCGTCGGACGGAGTGAGCGGCGGGACGAACGACCATCGGAACTCGAGTGACGCGCTGTCGTGCGGGAGCAGCGGATACGGCAGCGTGAGCCACATGACCGTCCCGCTTACCTCGTATCCGCCGGCATGACGAGCCGAGGGCGGCGGCCCTTGATTCGTATATAGCTCGACGAGCGTCGATCCGTTCGCGGCCACGTGTGTGAGCTTCACGCCGTCCGTGACTGGCGCGCTGTCACGCTTTGGACTCTCGGGCTTGAAGACGTTCTGGCGCAGATAGATCGCGAGTCGCGCGAGTGTATCCGGCGAGTTGTTGATGTAGGTGATGTGCTCCGAGCCCGTGAGCGTGCTCGTCGACGGATCGATCGAGGCATCGATCGAGTACCGCGCATGCTGCACCCAGTACCGCGGCCCCGGCTCCCCCGTGCTCGTGCGCGTGCCAGCCGCGATCGCGCGGGCAAAGTCCGGCCGAACCGTCTGCCTTCCGGCAACAGGCCGCTGTTCCGAGCGGGAGTCTTTGTTGCCGCGTCCGGCGCCGTGCGCCTGCGCGCTGACCGATAGCGGCGCTAAAGGCGCGAGAATCAGCGCAAAGAAAACCCAACGGCATCTCGAGGCCTCGACCACGAACACTCCGGATGATGCACGCCGTAATGTTGATTGGGGGCAGCACTCGGACAATGCCGCCGCGCTGCGGCCGGAGTCAGCTCTGAAGCCGCGGCGACTCGCTCCGCTCCGCCGCCAGCTTCGCCGTGAAGCGCTGCGCCTCGGCGATGCGCTCCACCTCGATCGCGATCGAGTCGACCGACTGCTGCAGCTGCTCGAGGCGGCTGTCGTCGAGTCTCGACATCCCGGCCGAGCGACCCTTCGCCGCCGCGAGTGCCCATTTCGCCCCGACGTAGACCCCCGTGAGCACGGTGACCGACACGATGATCGTGAGCATCACGCCCGCGAAGCTGATTACATCCTGATCCATGCCGGCGCTCCTGGCTGATGGGCACACACCTACCGCGATCAGCCGTACGGTAGCCTCGAGGCGAGGGTTTCGCTGTACCGGGGTCCCTCGAGAAATCGGCTATTTCGGCACGTCGAAGGTCATCGCCGCCGTGTAGGCGAGGTATGGGTCGCCCGAGTCGGCGAGCGTTCGCGCGTACAGCTCGCAATCGCTCGGCGGCGCACCCTCGAACACCGTCTTGCCGTTGAGCACGATCTTCACGTTGCCGGGCTGAGCGAACAGATCGGGGCGGAGCAGAAGCCGCAGGCGCCGCACGTGCTGCGCCTCGAGCTTGATCGTGTTGTGCTCATCGATCGACGCGCGGACTTCGGAGCGCACGAGGGTACCGAGCTTCGCGCGAATCGCATCGGGGAGATTGGCCTGGTCGCCGGGCACGTCCTCCTTCTCGAGGATCTCGACCCAGTAGTTGCGCGCGTGCGCCGTGGTCGCAACGGCAAAGTCGATTTTCTTCGGGATGATGCGACCGGTGTGATGCTCGAAAAAGTCGATGGTCGCACCGTCGTCTCCGATACCCGGCGCGATCTCGTGCCCGCGCTGGGGAAAGAGCCTCATCGTCACATCGCCGTGCTGCGCGCGGAGTGAGTCGACGGTCTTCGTCGTGGCGCTGTAGGGAATCACCTCGTCGAGCTTTCCGTGTAGAAAGAGCATTGGGAGGTGCGCGGCATTGGCGACGAACGGCCGGTCGCCGCCATTCTCGGTGAAGCCGAACAGTCCAGCCCCCATCGCGACTACGGCAGCGGAGAAGCGCTGCGGCCACAGCGACGCGTAGTCGAAGGTGCCAGTGCCGCCGTTGCTCAGCCCCGAAATGTATACGCGCTCGGGATCGATCGCGTACTTGCGCATCACCTCCTTGAGTAGCGAGTCCACCATCGTCTCCGTCGCGCTGCGCCACCATCCGCCCCAGCTGTTCGGGTAGACCACGATGTATCCCGTGCGCTCGAAGGCCGGACTTCCAAGCTGCACGCCCTCGATGGCGGGCCCAGAATTTCCCGCGAGATAGATGATGAGAGGGAAGGGTTCGTCGCCGCGGTAATCGTCGGGGACGTAGACGCCGTACGGCCAACCGCGAAACGACTCGCTCGTCATGCCGCGAAAGGTCGTGCCCGGCGTCCGCGACGGGCGGGGTCGCGCGAGTTGCGCGCGCATCGAATCGGGAAGCGCGCACGCGATCGCGCCGCCGAAGTGCGCCGCAGAATCCGCGCGTACCAGATGCGCGGCTGCGTCGCGCACGAAGTAGTCGGAGTCGGCCGCCGCTCGCTCGAGCAACGGTCGCGCGGCCGCCGGGTCTGTGCGCGCGAGCATCCGGACGGTGAGCGTCCGGACGCGCGGGTTGTCGCTGCCGAGAAGCGTCGACAGCGTGGCGGCCGCGATGGGCGCCGCGCCTGCGCTTGCGCGGTAGCGAATGCCCAGCAGCAGACGCGCGGACGCCGTGTCGGCGCTCGTGAGCAGTGTGTCGACGCCCGGCAGCGCGAGCAGCGCCGCCACAACGCTGCTGTCGCCGATCGCCGCCGCGGAGAGCGTGCCCTCACGCAGCTCGCTCTTCTTCAGCCAGTCCGCCACGGTCTCGCCGCGCGAGCGCGACCCCAGCTCGAGTACGGCAGTCTCGTGCACCTTATAGTAGTTGACGTCGGGGTACGTGCCCTCGAACTCGACCCGCCGCACGAGATGCGTCGTGGGGCAGTACCAGAGCTTCAGGTGAATCGCATTCGAGTCCGCACCGGAGCGCGGGATCAGCAGCTCGGCGCTGGCCGATCCCTCGGCGCGAAAACAGCTCTCGCCGCCGAGGGTGTCGGCCGCGACGACGCGCATCTCGAACGAAAAGGGGTCGGTGGAGTGCCAGCCGTCGCCCACGCGCACAGGGC
>DATHJR010000400.1:0-6018 GCA_035286525.1 Gemmatimonadaceae bacterium
CCGACGTCGACGAGCGAGCGCTCTGTCGCCCGAAGCACATGGCTGTTCCCGCGATCCGCAGAGCTGTACGTGCACAGAATTGTGATTCGCGCGTTGCCGATTTGACGGGCGATGAAGTGAAGCAGCTCGAGCGACGATGGATCGGTCCAGTGCAGGTTCTCCAGCACGATGAGAATCGGCGTCTTCTCGGCGTAGCGAATGAGGAACTGCAGAAAGGTCCAGAACAGTCGGGTCTTCAGCTCGGCCGCATCTCCAATCACCACCGAAGGACGACCGATCGGCGTGTCGACGGGGAGAGCCGGGAAGAGGAGCGCCAGCTCCGCGGCGCCTCCACGAGAGAGTGTAGCGAGGGTCGCAGGCGGAAGCGCGCGGAGAATCGGAAGCAGTGCGTCCGCGAAGGGCGCGTACGGGACGCCGGATTCCACTGCGTACGCGCGTCCAACCGCAACCGTCCAGCGCCGGCGGACGGCCTCGCGGGCGAGCTCCTCGCTCAACCGGGTCTTCCCGATCCCGGGCTCGCCGGAAAGAAACACCGTGCGTCCGTGCCCTCGCTCCGCGTCATCGAGGAGAGAACAAAGCAGCCCCAACTCGGCGGCGCGCCCAACGAGCGGAAATGGAGCGAGCGGCTGCGCGGGCTGTTGCGAGTCACTGGAGAACATGAGCGCCTCGCGCGGCGATTGCCGCGAGCTGAGGAGTGCGTAGCAAGTCATAGCTACGAAGGGAAAGCGCGAGCGGCAAGTCCGGAGCGATCATGAACGACGCGGAAACATTCAAGGCAGCCCCAAACCGACGTACGCGATGAGGGCGACGAGCCCCATCGCGAGAACGATCCGATGAGGCAACGTCGCCTTGAGGAGAAGGCAGATTACGATTAACGGGCCTACGAGCATCCCACACACCAGGCGAACGAGAGTCGTGTGATAATCCTCGGCACCCGCCCACAGGCGAATGGCGCCATCGATCGCCACCGCAGTGCTGAATCCCAGGGCCAGAATGCCGGAGTCATGGTACCGGGACGTCATGTCGGAAAGCATGGTGAACCTCCCATCGAGGGCGCGTGGATTAACGGGGATCGGCAACGACTGCGGAGACGGCAACCGGGTGCCGAATATTTTCGGTAAGCGACAAAATCGCTCGTACGACCACCTCGGGATGTTCTTCGTGGACGTATACGCCAGAATTCGCGACGCTATCGGCCGCGAAATCAGGAAGTCGCGCTCGGAGAAGCTCGGTCTCTCCACTCTCGATACCGCCGCGACGGTTGGCGGCTCCGATGAGCAGGCGAACTGGCTGGCGAATCTGCGAGAGCAGCTCCGCAAGCGGGGTGTTGACGGGCGCTCGACGCATGGCAGACAGCACACGCGCGGCGCCGCCGATGTTGTTCACGATCGGTCTCGAGTACGCCTCGACGACGTCGTCGGTCACCCACGAGGGGTCTGCGGAGTACTCTCGCAGCGCGTCCGCAATTCGGTGACGCGCCATCCCGCGCCCACCGAAGAACCTGAGCAGCGGTGCAAGTCGCAGCGCGATCGATGCGCCGCCGGTGGAGGAGCGGTCCACCGGCCCGCCATCGAGAAGCAGCACCGCTGCCACCCGCTCCGGATGACGATAGGCGACGCGTAGTGCGACCGACGCGCCGAAATTCGACCCAACGATGATGGCGCTCGTGACATCGAAGGTATCGAGGACGGCCGCGATGCGATCGGCCTGAGCATCGAGCGAATAATCGCCACCGTCAGGGTGCGACGAGCTTCCCACACCCAACGGCTCGATCACGTACGTCGAATGGCCTTCGGCTTCGATGTCGGGCGTCACCTTGCGATATCCGAACGTGCCGCCGAGTAGCCCCGGCAGCAGGACTATCGGCACGCGGTCACCGTCTGCGAGTGGCCGTGATACTTGCAGGGCGCGAACAGTCAGCGATTCGTGCGGCGCGACCGCGATGTGCGAGACGGTTGCCGAATCGAGCACGAGGATCAGGAGGAGGATCATCATAGGAAGGCGCCTCGCGCCTGCTCCGTCTGGGGAGCTGTGGAAGTTGGGATAGCGATGAGTGGCTGCTGTGCGGCGGGGATGCCCCGGGCACGAACGGCCCCCATACGCATCGGCGCGAAGAAGCGCATGCCGAGTGTGAGGCCGAGCAGCGCGGTCGGAACGTCTTGCACCAGGTGAAGCATCAAGCCCACGCCGATCGCGACTTCCGTGGAGAGACCGAGCGAGTGTGCGACGGCGGCGTAGACGAGCTCGAACACACCGACATTTCCAGGCGTCACGCGGACAAGGAAGCCGACGTTCACCGCGAGCAGGGCGAGCAGGCTCCCGCTCACGCCGATGGGAAAGTGCGCCGCTCGAGCCACGATCGAATACGACGCCAGCTCCGCGCACCAGTCGACGAGCGTGAGCGCGAGCGCGATTGCCAGTCGGCGCCTCGTCGCGATGGTTCTCGTCGAGAGGAAGACCCGCTGGATGTAGGTTCGACTGCGTTGCACGAACGAGCTCGACGCGACATAGCTCGGAACGCGGGGGCCGCCACGATGACTCCGAGCTCGCAAGGCCGTCGCCAACGCGATGGCAACGCCGAGGGCCGCCGCTGCGCCGAGGGCAAGCGCGCGAGCGGTGGGAAAGAGAAAAGCTGCGGCCGCGAGCATCGTCAGTAAGCCACACAGATCTACGGCGCGCTCCAGCACGACGGTCGCCAGCACCGACGCGCTCGAGATGCCGGTGAGGCGCGACATCAGGAGCACCCGCCCTGCCTCGCCACTGCTTCCGACGAAAAGGCTGTTGAGCGTCGCTCCCAGCAGAGTGCCGCGGCCGACCGTTCTGAAGCGCGGTCCGCCCAGCGGCGTGAGAAATGTCCACCAGATGCCGGCCTTGCCCGTGAGCGCAACGAAGTGAAAACACAACGCGAGCAGAAGCAGTCCCGGCGATGCATGACGCATGGTGGCCACCGCGGGCGCCCAGGGAATGCGTCGCGCATACGCGAGCATTCCCGCGATCAAGAGTGCGATCGCACCCAGCCGCGCGTAGCGCACGAGAGCGGGTTTCATCGCATATTCCCCGCATGAGACGCGCGCTGGTGACCGGAGCCACCGGAATGCTCGGCTCGTACCTCGTGCAGCGACTCGTCGAGAGCGGAAGCGACGTGCGCGCGCTCGTGCGCGGTCCCGAGAGGGCGACGTGGCTGCAGCAACTCGGCGGCGAGCTCGTACAGGGCGAACTCGGCGATGCACGTTCGCTGCACTCCGCGGCGGCGGGCTGCGATGCCGTCTTTCACGCGGCTGCGGCGATCGGTCCGGAGTCCGACTGGGAGACATTTCGCGCTGGCAACGTGCAGGGAACCACCAATGTCGTTGAGGCCTGCGTGAACGCCGGCGCGCGATTGGTGCATGTGAGCAGCACGGCCGTCTACGGCGACTCGCGTTACGAGTTGGCTCCGGTGGATGAGCGTGCCGTCCTTCCACAATTGCCCGACGCGGACGCGTACGGTCGTTCCAAGCAGGAAGCGGAGCAGATCGTATTGCATGCGCAGGGCGCCGGGCGCATTTGGGGTGCGATCGTGCGGCCTCCGGTGATGTACGGCGAGCGAGATCGCCAATTCATTCCGCGCGTGGGCGTCGTGATGAATCGCGGCTTCTTTCCGCTGTGCGGTGGCGGCCGAACTACGCTCCCCGTCGTGCACGCGAACGCCGTCGCCGAGGGCGCCATTCGTGTAGCCCAGACGGACGGCGCTGATGGTCGCGTCTACAATCTCACCAGCGATTTTCCGCTGACCGTCGGGGACCTCGTGCGCCTTGCTTCCGTCGGCCTTGGCCGGCGCGTTCGCGCGCCATCCCTGTCGCTGCGCACATCGCGAAACCTCTTCCGTGCGCTGGCGATCGGACTTCGGATCGCGGGTCGTCGCGATCTCGCCATGCACGCCAGCGGGACGCTCGAAATGTTGACCCACGACAATCCGTTTTCCGCCGCCCGCGCTCGAGAGGAGTTGCAGTGGTCGCCGACGATCCCGCCGGAGATCGGTGTGCCGGAGGCCTTCCGGTGGTGGAAGGCGCATCATGGTAGCGCGTAGGCGATGAGGTAATCACCAAGCTTGGTGCGCATCAGGTGATGACCACCGGCGGCAATCACGATGAACTGCCGCCCATCGGGCCGCACTCGATACGACATCGGTGACGCCTGCGCCGAAGCAGGAAGCTGTGTCTCCCAAACCTGCTTCCCGTTTTCCGTGTCGAAGGCGCGCAGCTGGTGATCCATCGTCGCAGCGATGAAGACCAGCCCTCCCGCGGTGACGAGAGGTCCGCCGAGCGACGGAGAGCCCCAGCTCCGTGGTGAGGGAAGGTGAGCGACGTCGCTCATTGTCCCGAACGGGATCTCCCAGCGAACGCGCCCATCGTCCAGGTCGAGCGCCACCAGCGTCCCCCACGGCGGCGCGTTGCACGGTAGTCCAATAGGCGAGCGAAGGAGCTCGCGGCGACTCCCGTAGGGAGCGCCCTCCTGTCGCGCGACCGCAGCGTCGTTGCCCGCGCGCCGCGAATCCTCCGCGATCGAGTCTGGCGCCAAGAGCGTGACGACTGTTGCAACGCGGATCGTGTTCATGATTGCCACGCCGCGCGGCCGGTCCACGCCAATGCCGCCCCAATTGACACCGCCGAGGAAGCCGGGGAACTCGATCGTTCCTCGTAGGCTCGGGGGCGTGAACATTCCTTCCGAGCGCAGCGAGGCAATTCGGCGCGCGCACCAGTCGCGATCGAAGGGCGTGAGCCCCCATGCTTCGCTGCTTCGCAGTCCCTGCGGCACCACCGGCGCGGGAGTGACGGAGAAGGGCTGCGTGGGGGCCGCATCCTCGCCGGCGACGTCGCTTCGCGGCACCGCGCGCTCGCCGATCGGGAAGACGGGCACGCCCGTATCGCGATCCAGCACGAAGATGTCGCCGGTCTTGGATGCCTGCATGACCACGGCCGTCTCGCGACCGTCGCGCACTACCGTCGTGAGCACCGGTTGCGCTGCGGCATCATAGTCCCAGAGGTCGTGGTGCACGAGCTGGAAGCTCCACACGAGCTGCCCGCTCGCTCCGCGCAACGCGACGATCGAGTTGGCATTCGCGTTTGGGCCCGGTCGCAGTCCGCCGAAGTGATCGGGACTGGGACTGCCGGTGGGAATGAAGACGAGATCGCGCTCGGCGTCGACCGCGAAGAGTCCCCAGGCATTGGCGGCTCCCGAGCGAAACGGCCGCGACTGACTCATCCCGGCTGCGCCGTCCTCGGGCTCATCGCGCAATGGCTCCCACGACCACCGCACACTTCCGGTGCGCGCGTCGAACGCTCGCACGGCGCCGCTCGGCGCCTCCGCGTGAAGGTTGTCGAAGATCGACGAGCCGACGATCACGAGGCCGTCGATCACTGCGGGGGGAGAGGTGACGTGATACTCGTGCGCCAGCCGCGCAGCATTGCGTATTCCCGCGCGGAGATCGACCGTGCCCGCGCGGCCAAAGTCCGTGCACGGCACGCCGCTGCGTCCATCGAGCGCGATCAGCCTCGCGTCGAACGTTGCGAAGAAGATCCGGGTGCGGCACGGCATCTCGTTCGCGCGAGACGAATCCACCCACGCGGAGAGGCCGCGCGTCGTGACTTCGTCGTGCGCGAGCGAGACCCGGTCGATGTGCGCATCGTACGTCCAGCGCGGAGTCCCGACCTCGGGATCGAGCGCGATGACGTGCGCGGATGGCGTGGCGATATACAACGTGCCATCGAGCATGAGGGGCGTCGACTCGAAGGCGGTGGCTGGACCGCCATCAGCCGCCTCCCCATCCGATACGTCTCCGGTGCGGAACGTCCACGCGACGCGCAGCGAATCGACGTTCGCGCGCGACACCTCGTCGAGCGAGGAATAGTGAGTGCCGCCCGCGGAGCCGTTCAGCGTCCAGTCGCTTCGCGGGGCCACGCCTTCGCCGCGCCGCGCGCGAGCTGGCAAGACTCCGCCGTGGATCTCGAGCGCAAACCCCGCTGCCGTCGCCGTGGTCGA
>DATHJR010000401.1:0-2429 GCA_035286525.1 Gemmatimonadaceae bacterium
AACGGGCTGGGACGTCTCGTGCCAGCGTGGGCGCTGCAGAACTTTCGCCTCCTGACACGTGACCTGCCGCAACCGCGCCCGCGCATCGTGTTGCACCGCGATGTGCGCGAGCGCGTGTATGCAATCGCGCCATTCTTCGAGCAAGGCGCGCAAGCGGTGCCCGGGCTAGCTGGAGACACTCTTCTCTGGATGCTCGATCTCTACGCTACCGCGTCGGACTATCCGCTCAGCATGCGCGTTCGCCTCGATAGCGCGGATCATCCCTTCCTGCACCACGCGGCCGTCGCGATCGTGAACGCGACGAGTGGTCGCGTGCGCCTGGTCTCGGACAGCTCTCTGCTCGCGCGGGATCCCATCGTGCGCAGTTGGCGACATGCATTTCCCGAGCTGTTCACGGAGGCACGCACGCTCTCGAGCAGCCTCTCCGCACAGCTGCCGCCGGCGCTCGAGCAGACGCTTGCGCAGCGTAGCGCCTTTGGCGCAGTCGGCACCAATCGCGAGGGCACGGCCATTCGGCATCCGCCGCCACAGGACGGCGCCGATACATCCTTCGACGCGGCGGTCACACGCTTCGCGTCAGGCACCGGCGCGCTCGCTGTCGCGCTCCCCTTGCTTGGTCCCGGTGAGCGCGTCGATGGCCTCCTCCTGGCAACAGGGGGCGCCGCGCCAACCACCCGATGGATTCCGGTGTCCGGGCGAGCGCGGTGGACGAGCGTCCTCGACCGGCTGCGTGCGACAGATAGCACGAACAGCTCGGTGCTGCGCGACACGCGCGCCGTGCGTGGCCCGCTCCGCTCCATCCCGGTTGAAGGGGACGCTGTCTTCGTTCAGTCGATGTATGCGTGGCGCGGACAGGGGGCAGTGTCACTCGCCGGTGTCGGCGTCGTGCAGCGTGACAGCGCGCATTGGGGCCGTTCACTCGCCGACGCGCTCGGCGCGCCGCAACCGCCGTCCGACCTCAATCGCGCTCCGATCGAGTTCCGCACGAGGGTGACGGCGTTGTACGACAGCCTTCGTGCATCCATGCGGCGAGGCGATTGGCGCGCGTACGCGGAGCACTGGGATGCGCTCGGGCGTTTGGTTGGGCGGCAGCGTTAGCTTGAATCCCCTGCGGGCAGCGGATACCTTGCGCGCTCTCGCCCAATGACCGAAGCCAACCCGCGCCACACGGCAGTGATCGCCCTCGGCGGCAACGCGTTGTCGCCGGCGAAGCACTCGACCATCTACGATCAGTTCCGCCACACGCGTGAGGCGCTGGCTCCCATCATCGAGCTCGCCCTCGACGGTTGGAACGTGTGCCTCGTGCATGGCAACGGGCCGCAAGTCGGCGACGAGCTGTTGCGCAACGAGATGGCGCGCAACGAGGTCAGTCCATTGCCGCTCGGTGTGCTCGTCGCCGCGACGGCGGGGTGGATGGGCTACATGGTGCAGCAGTCGCTCGAGAATCTTCTCAGGCGCAGCGGAAGCCGGCGCGACGTGGCGACAGTGATCACTCAGGTTCACGTCGCGCCGGACGATGCCGCACTGACCAATCCTGAGAAGTTCATTGGACACGAGATTCCGAAGGATCGCGCGGCCGCGCTGAGCGCCGAAGGGTTGGTCATCAAGCCCGACGGACGCAAGCGTCTGCGGCGCGTCGTGGGAAGCCCCGTGCCGCTCGCCATTCACGAGCTCGAGATCATTCGCCATCTCGTCGATCGCGGGACGATCGTCGTCGCCTGCGGTGGAGGTGGTGCGCCGATCTATTACGACAACAAGCTTCAGGGGTGGGAAGGCGTCGATGCCGTCGTCGACAAGGATCTCGCGTCGGCAGTGCTCGCGCGCGACCTCAACGCCGAGCTGCTCATGATTCTCCCCGACGTCGATGCCATCTACGTCGATTGGGGCAAGCCGACGCAACGCGCACTGCGTACGTTGAGCGTGTCGGACGCGGAGAAGATGGACGCTGAGCGAGCGTTCGGAGAGGGCAGCATGGCGCCGAAGGTTCGGGCCGCGATAGACTTCGTGAGACGCACTGGCGGTCGGGCCGTCATCACGGAGCTCAGTCGCGGCCGTGAGGCCGTGCGAGGCGAATCAGGAACGACAATCACAGCGGAGAGCGCGTGAACATTCACGAGTATCAGGCGAAGGAGATCTTCCGGCAGGCAGGCATCCCGATTCCGCCCGGCGACGTGGCGTCGACGCCCGCCGAGGTCGAGGCGATCGCGCGCAAGCTCGGCGGAACGGTGGTGGTCAAGGCGCAGGTGCATGCGGGGGGCCGCGGCAAAGCTGGCGGCGTCAAGCTGGCCAAGACGCCCGAGGAGGCGAGACAGGTGGCAGAGAAAATATTCAAGCTGAAGATCAAGGATCTACCCGTGCTGAAGGTGCTCGTGACACCGGCCGCCGACATCTCGAGCGAGGCATACGTCGGCATCATTGTCGATCGCGCG
>DATHJR010000402.1:0-4898 GCA_035286525.1 Gemmatimonadaceae bacterium
CGCGAAGCGGCCCGTCCACTTTGCGGGAAGCGCGCGCATGTCGCCCCGCACGTATCGCAGGTTGATGGCGGTGCCGCGCGCGCGCGCGATGTCGAGGAGGTGCTTCGAAAAGTCGAGCCCCGTCACGTCGAATCCGGCCTCGGCGAGCAGATGAGCGTGCCGACCCTGCCCACACGGAACGTCGAGCAGCCGCTCGCCTGCAGGAAGTCCGACAAGCTCGATCAGTCGAGCGACATCGGCGCGATCGCGCGCGGGAGAAAAGATCGGCTCGTACTCGAGCAGGTACTGCGCGTCAAAGTACGACTCCCACCACTCCTTTGGACGCTTCTTCCGAACGGTCAAAAGAAGACCGGTTCTCTATATGCGCCGAAGACCTCTTCCATCGCCGCGCGAATCTCGTAGAGCGTCGCGTATGCGCGGGCGCAGTCGAGAATGTGCGGAACGAGATTTTCGGCGGTGCGCGCAGCCGCCTTGAGACTGTCCAGCCTTTGCGCAACGAGGTCGTTGTCGCGCGTCGCGCGGAGCCTGGCGAGCCGCGTGCGCTGCTCGCGCTCCGTGTCGCCGATCTTGAGCAGCTGGATCGTCAGCTCGTCGTTCTCGACGATGAAGTCGTTGACGCCGACGATGATTCGCCGGTGTTGCTCGATCTCCCACTGCTGGCGCGCGGCGGACTCCGCGATGCGCCGCTGGAACCAGCCTGTCTCCAGTGCCCGCACGACTCCGCCCGCGCGATCGATCTCCTCGAACAGCGACTCCGCCTCGCTCTCGAGCTTGTCCGTGAGCGCCTCGACGTAGTACGAGCCACCAAGCGGATCGATGACGTTCGGCACGCCGCTCTCGAAGGCGAGAATCTGCTGCGTGCGCAGCGCAACCTGCACCGAGTGCTCCGTGGGGAGCGCCAGCGTTTCGTCCATCGAGTTCGTGTGCAGCGACTGGGTGCCGCCAAGCGCGGCGGCCATCGCCTGGTACGCCACGCGCACGACGTTGTTCATGGGCTGGGCGGCGGTGAGCGTCACGCCGGCGGTCTGCGAATGGAAGCGCATGGCCCAGGAGCGAGGGTCCTTCGCGCCGAAGCGGTCACGCATGTGCCGCGCCCAGATGCGGCGCGCCGCGCGGAGCTTCGCGATCTCCTCGAAGAAGTCGTTGTGGATGTCCCAGAAGAACGACAGGCGCGGCGCGAAGTCGTCGATCTTCAGCCCCCGCGCGACGCCGCGCTCGACGTAGGTAAAGCCGTCGGCGAGGGTGAACGCGAGCTCCTGCGCCGCGGTCGATCCCGCCTCGCGAATGTGGTAGCCCGAGATGGAGATCGTATTCCAGCGCGGCGCATGGACTGCGCTCCACTCGAAGCCGTCGACGATGAGCCGCAGCGCCGGCTCGATCGGATAGACCCAGGCATGCTGGGCCATGTACTCCTTCAGGATGTCGTTCTGGATCGTTCCCTGAAGCTTCGTTGCATCCACGCCCTGCTTCTCGGCTGCCGCGATGTAGAAGCAGTAGAGGATGATCGCTGGGCCGTTGATCGTCATCGACGTCGAAACCTTGTCGAGCGGAATTCCGTCGAAGAGCGTCTCCATGTCGGCGAGGCTCGAGATCGCGACGCCGCATTTACCGACCTCGCCCTCCGAGCGCGGGTGATCGGAGTCGTAGCCCATCAGCGTGGGGAAGTCGAAGGCGACCGAGAGCCCCGTTTGCCCGTGCTCGAGCAGGAACTTGTAGCGCTCGTTCGTGTCGTGTGCGCTCCCGAATCCGGCGAATTGGCGCATCGTCCACAGGCGGCCGCGATAGCCCGTCGGGTGAATCCCGCGCGTGAACGGGAACGCGCCGGGCAGTGACGCGTCCGTGTCGTTGGCCGTGTCGAGCCGGGTGAACAGCGCGGGGACTTCGCCACCGGAATTCACGAACGCCAGATCGCGCGTCTTGCTCGCAGCGAACCGTGCGCGCCATTCGGCGACTTCGGTGCGTAGCCGAGCCAGCTCCTCTTCCTGCGAGCGCTGTGCGTCGAGTTGGGGATTGAGCGTCGTCATGCTACCTCACTCTCACTGTTCGTTGAACGGGAATGCGAGAGAAGCGTTGCGACCTGCGCGACGAGCGCCTCGGAGGCGGCCAGCGGCGTCGTGCGTCCATTCTCGACATCCGGCAGCATGGCTTCGAGCTTCGCTGCCAGCGACCGATCCTTCCAGATGCGATCGTGCAATGCGCGATCCACGCCATCCACAACCCGATCTCGCAGCCGCGCGCGACGTCGCGACGACAGTGTTCCGCTCTGTTCAAGATAATCAAAGTGCGCATCGAGCGCCGTCGCGAGCTCGCCTATCCCTTCACCACGCTCCGCGCTCGTCGCCAGTACAGGCGGCACCCACGTAGGCGCCGTCGACTCCGCCGCGTTCGCGCGCTCGTCTCGCGCCTTCCGGTTCACGTGTGCGAGATCCACGCCGTGATGCGCCGGCGCGTTACGCGCGAGCTGTCCCATGCGAAGGCCCAGCATCAATTTCATTTCGTGACGCATGCGATCGGCACCCGGCCTGTCCGACTTGTTCACGACGAACAGATCCGCGGCCTCCATGAGCCCTGCCTTGAGCGTCTGAATGGAATCACCTGACTCCGGAACGATGACGAGCACGCTGGTGTCCGCGGTACGCGCCACATCGAGCTCGCTTTGACCCACCCCCACCGTCTCCACGAGAAGCCGATCGAAGCCGTACGCGTCGAGGACGTCGCACACATCGCGCGTGGCCGCTGCGAGGCCGCCGAGCGCGCCGCGCGTGGCCATCGAACGAATGAAAATCCCATCGTCGAGCGCCACCGACTCCATGCGGATGCGGTCGCCGAGGAGCGCCCCGCCGGTGAATGGCGAGGTCGGATCCACGGCCACGATGCCGACCGTCAACCCGTTCCTCCGGTAGTGCTCGGCGAGGCGCGCCGTGATTGTGCTCTTGCCGGCGCCCGGCGGGCCCGTAATTCCAATGCGACGCGCGCGGCCGAGGAGCGGATGCAGCGCTGCGAGGAGTTGGGCCGCGCCCGGGCGCCGATTCTCCACGATGCTGATCGCGCGCGCGAGCGCGGAAGATCGTCGCGCGGCGAAGTCCTCCAGCAGCTTCCCGTGTGCCGGGGCGGTGGTCGTCGTCACGACGCGCTCACTTTGGAGCACGAATCGCGATAGGCACCGCGGTGTCCTCGCGCTGTGCGAGGAGCCGCTGGATGCGGGTGGCGGTGGCGCGCACCACCGTCAGCTCGAGCGACGCGAGCACGAAGCGCTCGCCGACCACCGGTATGCGACCGAGTGCGCGCACGAGAATTCCGGCAAGCGGCTGCGATCCATCCTCGATCCAGTCGGGAAGGAAGACATCGAAGCGCGCAGCCACTTCACTGGCCGGCATCGATGCATTGATCACGACGGCGCGGCGTGACGGTCCGACATCCGCGACCGCCGGCTCGTCGTGCTCATCGTGGATGTCGCCGACGAGCTCCTCGAGCAGATCCTCGAGGGTCACGATTCCCGCGGTGCCTCCGAACTCGTCCGCCACCACCGCGAAGTGGAACTGTCCTCGCAGCATCTCGAAAAGCATTTCGCTCACGCGCTTAGTCGCCGGCGCGTGCGGCACGGGCCGGAGCGGCGCCATGCGCTCGCCGCCGTCGCGAAACACATCGAACACGTGAACGACGCCCACGATCTCGTCGAGCGAGTCGCGATACACCGGCACGCGGCTGTAGCCCGAGCTCGCGATCACCGCCGCCATCTCGAGCGGAGAAAGGGCGATGTCGACCGCGAACACCGCGGTGCGCGGCGTCATGACGTCGCGCAGCACGCGTTCGCCGAACTGGACGACGCCCGTGATGATGTCGATCTCCTCGCGCTCGCCGATGCCCTCGAGCTCTCCCTCGCGCAGGAGCTCCTCGAAGCCCTCGCGACGCGACGGCTCGGCGCCCGCGGGTCGAACCGCGGCGGCGGCAACTCTCTGCGCGACGCGCTGTACGGGGGACAGCAACGCGGATGTTCCGCGCAGCGTCGGAAGAAGCACCGGGACCAGCTTGGACGACCATCGCCTCGCGATCGCGCGTGGGACGAGCTGTCCCAGTACGAGCACCGCGAGTCCGAAGAGTACGATCGCCAGAAAGGTGGCGAGTGGATCCGCATCGGGTTGTGCCCCGATCGCAATTCCGGAGCAGATCGCGACCAGCGCGCCCGCGCTCACGGATGCCGCAAGCAGCTCGTGCAGGCGCTCGAGATACGCTTCGGCCGTGACCTTGCCCGTGAGCTGCTGCTCGACCCAGTCGCGCAGCCACATGCGGCTGGCCGAGCGCAGCGCGGTCGCGGCGGCCGTGAGCAGCGCCGTGAGCAGGAGAAGCAGAGTCAGAATCCAGATCATCGCACGCTCACCGCTGCCGCCGTCTCGAGCCGCTCGAAATAGAGGCGGTCAATCCGCCGACGGATCACGCGCTCGACGACCACGCGGAAGCCGCGCATCGTGAGCGCCTCGCCCGCGCGCGGCACTCGTCCCAGTCGCTGGAAGATCAGCCCGCCCACGGTCGTGACGTCATTGTCCTCGAAGTGCTCTCCCAGCGCCTCGGAGAGCTCGTCGAGCGTCACGCGTCCCGACACCCAGAAGCGCTTGTTCGCTTCGGCCACGATCGGCGGCTCTTCCCAGTCGTTCTCGTCGCGGATGTCGCCGACGATCTCCTCGAGGATGTCCTCGATGGTGAGCAGCCCTGCCGTGCCGCCGTACTCGTCGACGACGATGGCGATGTGCGAGCGCGTCGACTTGAAGTCGCGCAGCTGATTGTCGATCGCCTTGCTCTCGGGGATGAACGACGCCGGCCGCACGAGCGATGCCCACCCGTTCGCGGGCTCCTCATCGGTGATCACGGCGATCGACAATCAGCTGCGCGACTTCAAGTCG
>DATHJR010000403.1:0-5215 GCA_035286525.1 Gemmatimonadaceae bacterium
GGCGAGAGTAGCAGCAATTCCTAGCGAGGAGTACTTCGCGAGCGGATAGCCGACTATGCCGAACAACGCGGCCGCAGCGCCGGCCGTGGGCAAATTCAGGTACTTCACCCAGGCGCCGTGCCGCTGCTTGCGGTCGATGCCGCCCAGCATGGCGACGACGCCAACGATCAGGCCGGCAAGAAGGAACAGCGCGAACAACAGGGTCATGAGCTAAATCGGTCTCGGAGGCGTGTACGAGCTCGGCGGTGACGCACACATAGTGCGTTCGTCCTCGGCCCGCGCGCAACAGTCCACGTTCTCGGCAGGTCGAGTCGGAGCTCGTGTGGAAGCTCAAGGCTGAAGCTCCACTATTCCCGATGATAGTTGATAAATCCCCCCGTGCACATCGCGGTGTTCCGTCGAGCCCGGTTGGTCGTAGTGATACGGTCGCGTTCGCTGTGTGTCCGTGTTCGGGAAAAGTGCTCGAAGGGAGTACCAATTTCGAGCAGCTGGCCAGTGGCGCGATCGGTGTCGATCGGTGGCGCGCCCGCCGTGAGCGACGGGCCATGCGCCCACACACCCACGAGAATCGATGCGAGAAAGAGAGTGCGAATACGCATACGCGAATGCGGGAGTGAGGCCTCTGATATGCAACAGAAATGAATCTGACCGTTCGTTTCCAGCGTACCGGATGCAGAGTTGCTCCAGTGCACGCACGCATCACGACCGAGGCGCGCCGTGCCTCATGTCTCTACTTCTTCTTCGAGGTTCACGATGTATCGAAACTATCGTATCGCTGTCTCTCTCGCCGCGGCTTTCCTGCTTGCCGGGGCACTGAGCGCGTCGGCCGCCATGAGCCCGCGAGCGATCTCTCCCGAAACTGCAACGGGCTGCCTGCAGAAGGGTGACAAGCCGAACACCTTCAAGCTCGTCGGAAAGGACGGCAAGTCGTGGGACGTCATGAGCGATAAGATTTCGCTCGCTGGCCATGTCGGGCACACGGTCACGCTTACCGGTGACGTGATGAAGGGTGACATGGCGGGCATGAAAGACACGAGCATGTCGAAGATGAAGGACACCACCAAGATGTCCGGAGCGGGCATGGCGGGTGGGGCCATGAACGTAACGGCGATGACGATGGTGAGCGCCACTTGTAGCTGACCAATTTCGGCAGCTCTCCCGAATGACGAACGGCCGGTCGAGTTCACGCGACCGGCCGTTCCATTTTCTCGATTCACGCGGACGCCTACCGTCCTCCGCTGGCGCTAGGCCGGCCCGCTGCCGGCGATTCCGTGGGCGTCGGTGAGAGCACCGGACAGAAACTCCGCGACCCGCCATTCGGCGTAGTAGAACGGACGCCATGGAACGCTTCCCGTGATGAATCCGACGTGTCCACCCCGATCGACGAATTCGAGGTGGAGCGAGGGATTCTGATGAGCGAGCACACGCACCTCCTCGAGCACCGCACTCGGAAGAAATGGATCATCGCGCGCGCTCAGCAGAAGCGTTGGGGTGCGCACGTGCGCGAGGAAGTGCAGAGAGCTCGAGCGTGTGTAGTAGTCATCGGCGTCGCGAAAGCCGTGTACGGGCGCAGTGACGAGATCGTCGAACTCGTAAAGCGTGCGTGCGCGGCGTACAACATCGGGACGAATTGCGCGCGGGAATCGCTCGCTCTTCCCGATAGCCTTTCTGCGCAAGGTTCGAAGAAAGTGCGCCTGATAGAAACGGGAGAAGCCACGGTCGAGAAAGCGCGATCCGCGTGCGAGGTCGAACGGAACCGACACGGCGGCCGCGCCACGCAGCTGTGCCGGCCCATGCGTTCCCTGTTCGCCCAACCACTTGAGCAGGACGTTTCCGCCGAGCGAAACACCCGCAAGGAGCAGTGGCCGTTCGGGATCCTCGGCGATGAGGCGCCGTATCACGGCGTCGACATCCGATGTTTCGCCCGAGTGATAGAATCGAAGCGCGCGATTCGGCTCGTCGCCGCAGGAACGAAAGATGAGGAGATCCGCGGCCCAGCCGCGCCGCTGGGCTTCCTGAAGCAGTCCGCCCGCGTAGTGCGAGCGGATCGTTCCCTCGAGCCCGTGAAGAATCAGTAGTCGGGGAGCACCGGTGGGAGCGTCGAGGCGATGCAGGTCGAGGAAGTCGTCGTCCTCGGTGGTCCAGCGCTCGGCACGTGTTGGCAGAGGCACGCGGGGGCGCATGAATTTTCCCCAGAGGGTGCGCAAGTGCGCTCCGGGAATCCACCATGCCGGGCGATAGACACGAGCGAGCATTATTCAAGGTACAGGGCGATCGCGTGAAACGCTTGGGAATGCGGCGTCGTCGGCGTTTATTTCAGCATGGACGTACAGATTTTCGGTATCAAGAAGAATCCGGATACGCGCAAGGCGCTGCGCTTCTTCGCCGAACGACGCGTAAAGACGCATTTCGTCGATCTCGCCGAGCGTGCGGCATCGCTCGGCGAGTTACGCCGGTTCGCGCAAAAGTTCGGTGTGTCGGCGCTCATCGATGACAATTCGAAGCGATATCTCGATCGCGGCTTGCGGAACGCGCGAATGTCCGACGATCGATGGCTCGAGCTGCTCGCGGAAGATCCGTTGATGCTCAAGATGCCGCTCGTGCGGCAACAGAACCGGTTGAGCGTTGGCCTTGCGGAAACGGAGTGGAGCGGCTGGGTGAGTATGGCATGACCCAGCTTTCGCTGTCCAACGTGGCCGTGGAATTCGGCGCGACGAAGTTGTTCTCCGACGTCACGTTCACGATCGCCGCGCGCGAGCGCTGGGGAATCATCGGCCGGAACGGTACGGGAAAGACGACGCTCTTCAAGCTGATCACGGGCGACATGCAGCCGACGCGGGGCGTGATCGCGCGGCAGCCGGGGCTGCGCGTGGCGCTGCTCGAACAGCATCGTGACTTCGGAGATGCGAAGACGGTGTGGGAAGCCGCCGCGGGACAATTCGCTGAGCTGCTGGCACTGGAACAGTCGCTCGCCGACCAGGCCACGGCGATGGGTGAGCTCGGCGAGTCCGTGAGCGAGCAGGTGCTCGAGCGTTATTCGCACGACCTCGAGCGCTTCGAGCGAGAGGGCGGATACACGATCGCGCCGCGCGTGGACGCGGTGCTGCACGGCCTCGGCTTCGATCCAGTGGACGCGCGCACGAGACCACTCGAGCGGCTGAGCGGGGGCGAGCGCGGGCGAGTCGGCCTGGCGCGCCAGCTCGTTGCGCCGGCGGACGTGCTCCTGCTGGACGAGCCCACGAACCATCTGGACCTCGAGACGACGCGGTGGCTCGAGGAGTACCTGAAGGGAACCGACGAGACGGTGGTTCTGATCAGTCACGATCGCGCGTTCCTCGAGAACGTCTGCGATCACATCCTGCACGTCGAGGCGCACACCGGCACGGCGTACCTCGGCGGCTACACGGCGTTCATCGAGCAGCGCGCGCACCGACAGCTCGAGCAACAGCGCGCGTTCGTGCAACAGAAGAAAACGATCGACAAACAGGAGGATTATATCCGGCGCCATCTCGCCGGCCAGAACAGCAAGCAGGCAAAGGGGCGCCGGAAAATTCTCGCTCGCTTGCCGCGCCTCACGCCGCCGCCTGGCGAGGAAGATTCGATGGCGCTGCGGCTCGAGGCGGGCGAGCGCGGTGGCGATCAGGTTGCCGTCGCGGAAAAGCTGAGGCTCGCGGTGGGCGATCGCGTGCTCGTCGAGAACTTCAACGCGATCGTGCAGCGCGGCGACGTCATTGGATTCATCGGTCCCAATGGCGCTGGGAAATCGACGCTGCTCCGCGCGCTGGTGGGCGATCGCCCGACGGATGGCGGCGAGATCCGTCTTGGCGGATCGATTACGCCGGCGCACTATCGGCAGGATCTCACCCAGGTACCGGCGAATCAGTCGCTCTACGATGTGATCAACGATCTGCGACCGATGTGGGGGCGTGGCGCGATCCAGGGACACCTCGGCCGATTCGGCTTCAGTGGCGATGCGGTGCAGCGGTCGGCGACCACGCTCTCCGGCGGTGAGCGCGCGCGCGTGGCTCTCGCGATGATCATGCTGTCGCGCGCGAATCTTCTCCTGCTCGACGAGCCCACGAACCATCTCGATGTCGAATCGATCGAGGCGCTCGAAGACGCGGTCGAGCGCTACGACGGGACCGTGTTTCTCGTGAGCCACGATCGCGCGCTGCTTCGTGCGCTTGCGAACCGCGTGTGGATTCTGCACGACCGGCACATCACCGACTTCGACGGCAGCTTCGCGGAATGGGAGACGGTGAGCGCGGAGCGCGAGCACGCCGCGAGCGTGGCGGCGTCGGAGGAGCAGGAATCGCGGCGCGTGCGCGAAAAGCAGAAGACGCGCGCGGGAGCGAAGGACGGGAAGAAGGACACCGCGCCGCGCCGTCGCACGCGAGATGAAATCGCGACGGCGGAATCCGAGGTCGCACGACGCGAGGCACGGGTTGCGGAACTGACGACGATGCTCGCGGATCCGGAGCTGTACAACAGTGGGAGTGGAGGGAAGAAAGCGGCGTCGCTCGGGGCAGAGCTCGAGCAGGAGAAGGAGAAGCTCGAGCGGGCGTTCGCCGCGTGGGAACGCGCGATCGCGACGGAGTAGGCGGCTAGAACTCGCCGATGAAGCTGATCTCGGGCTCGAGGTGATGGCCGAGACTCTCCTGCACCCTCCTCTGCGCCGTAGCGATCAGCTCGCGCACCTCCCGCGCGGTCGCATGGCCAAGATTGACGACGATGTTCGCATGGATGTGCGAGATCTGAGCATCTCCGATGCGGAATCCCTTCATGCCGATCTGGTCGATCAACCGGCCGGCGCCCACGCCTTCGAGTTTCTTGAAGATCGATCCGGCGCTCGGGTTCAGCTCGAGCCACGGGTGCCGCGCGCCGCGCCAGCTCAGATTTTCCTGCATCACGCGGTACATCACGTTCGGATCGCCAGGCGCAAGCGCAAAGGTCACTGCGAGCACGATGTCGGCGCGGTGATGAAAAACAGTGTCGTCGTAGCCGAAGTTCACGTAATCGGAGCCAACGGTTCTTCGAATTCCCTCAGCACTAAGGATTTCGCAGGATTCGAACACTTCCGAGATGAACACCGTTCGCTCGCGTTCGGGTGCGGGGGAGAGAAAATGCAGATTCTGCCAGATCGCACCGCCGACCGTGCTCGGAATTCCGACGAAATGCTCGAACCCTGACCAGCCGCGGTGCGCCGTTTCCGCGA
>DATHJR010000404.1:0-3304 GCA_035286525.1 Gemmatimonadaceae bacterium
CAGACCGTTCTCGCCGGGCCCGTCCGGGAAGACGTGTCCCAAGTGCGCGTCGCACGCGCTGCACAGCACCTCGGTGCGGCGCATCCCATGCGTCCGGTCATCCGCCTCCGCCACCGCGCCGGCGTCGATGGGCGCGGTGAAGCTCGGCCACCCGCAGTGCGCATCGAACTTCGTCGCCGATGCGAACAGCGGCTCGCCGCAGCCGGCGCAGCGGTACGTACCCGCGTCCGTCGTCTTCGCGTACTTCCCCGTATGCGCGCGCTCCGTTCCCTTCTCGCGCATCACGCGATACTGCTCCGGCGTGAGCTGCGCCCGCCATTCGGCGTCGGTCTTGTGCACCTTCTTCGACATCGCCCCTCCCTGAGGTCCAGGGAAAATTACCGAAACGGTCGAGGCGCCGCACGCGCATTCGAGTCGGCAAGGCTGGGTGGCGCGGTGTAGAGGATGCGACCCGAGTCCGTGGGCGTGGCGAGCCGCTGCACGGTCGCCGATTGGCGCACGGCCGCCTCATTCTGCGCACGGGCAGCCGCGTTTTGCGCTCGCGCCTCCGCACTCTGCCGGCACCCGCTCACACTGCCCATCATGGCCAGCGCGGTGCAACACATAATCAGCTCACGTCGCATCGGCCGCACCCTCGCGGTCGTCGGAACGCGCGCCCGTCGTCAGCCACGCGCTCACTCCGCCGGCGTGCGAAGCGAGCTGCCACTCGTGCCAGATCGACAACGCCATGGCGCGATGCGCGCCGTCGCTCTCGCCCTGCGCGACGCAGCGTTCGAGCAGCCAGCGCTCGAAGTGCTCCGGCGCGGGCGCCTCGCGTACTGCATCCTCGAGCAACGTCCGCTGGATCTCGAGCCCGATCGAATCCGCCGTCGTATTGCGCGAGCGACGCCGCCGGCGTCCCTCGCTGGCATCGAGTGCGTCGAGCAGTCCGCGGCAGAGCTCCACCGGGGAGACGGTCACGAAACGACGTCCACGGTCGGCATCCACCCCGGACGCGACGGGCGCGCATAGCCGCGGTCGTGCGCCGCGAGGTCGAGCGAGATGGTGGCGACATCCACCAGCAGCAGCGTTCGAATCGGGAGCGCGGCGAACGTCGTCGCGGCCTTGAGATAACCGTGGCAGCTCTCGCACGTCTCGACGTGCCGCAGATGCTCCTCGCCGTCAGGATGCAGCGAACCGAGCTTCCCATGATCGGCCTCGTCGCAGAATGCGCAGCGGAGCAACGGCAACGACCAGTCGGCACTGCAGGATGCGCAGCGAAGTCTGCGCTCCCGCTCGATTCCGCGAATCTCTACCAGCGACGGCCACGCGCCGCACACCGGACAATAGCCGCGCTGCCATGCGACTTCCGTTCCGGCCGGCATTTGCCGCGATGCCGCCCGCAACAGCGGCATCGCGACCACCTGCGCGAGCAGCGCGAGCGAGTCGATGGGCGCGCCGCAGCGCTCCGCCATTTCCGCGAGGGCGCGCTCGTCGTGCGCGATCGCGGCCCGGATCGCCTCGCGCGCATCGATGTGGCCGCCGGCGGAAATTCCTGCCTCGTTGGCGAGGCGGCGCAGGAGATTCCCCGCGCGCTCCGAGTCCAACCGGAGCGCGGCGCCGTGCACGAGCGGCGCTCCGGCCGGGCGATCCGCACGCGGCGTCACGGCTGATTCCCAGGCGCGATCGGGCTCCTCTAGCGCGACCTCGAGCAGATCGAGCCACGGCTGCCACGCCGGATCTACTTCTGTCGCTGCGGCGCCGGGAAGTCCCGCGGCAGCCCCGATTGTGCCAGTGGACCAGGACATTCCGATTTGGGCAGGAGACACGGTGTCTTGGAAAACATCAGCGAGCCGCCGTGCAGCTGCAACTCGGCGGTTCTATTTCCTATATCGGCGCCGGCGCCGCCGCCGCGTACACGCTTCGACTCGGGACTCGCGCACCCCGCCAGCGTCGCAGCGATCGCGATGACGTACAGGCCTCGCACTAGTGGAACACCTGCGTGCCAACGACGTGGATTCGCTCGGACGAGAGAAAGATGACCGTTCGCAACAGAAATCCGCCGACGAGCACCAGCGTCGCGGAAACCACGACGCTGTGATTCGGACGTCGTTGCAGGAGATACGGTGCAACGATGCCGACGACGATCACGCCGAGCACGAGCAGCGCGCCCCACGCGTTGAGCAGCGCTCGAAACGCATCGCCCAGCGAGACCAGGAAGCAGACGATCGCGAGGAGCTCGAGGATGAGCGTCACGCTATCGAACCGCGTGAGCCACTCCGCGGTGGATGAGACTTCCACGCGGCGCCACCGAGAGAGAAGCAGAAGCGACGCCATCGCAGTGGAGACCGCCGAGAAGAGAAACACGATGCCGAGCCATGAGGAATCGGCCCAGACCGGGCGATTCGTGACGGCCAGGAGCACTCCCGTGTATCCGGCGAGAGCGAGCCCCGACACGATCCCTCCAATCGCGGTGACAGTCGCGAAGGGCGGAGTCGCGAGAAAGCGCAGTCTTCGCACAACGGGCCACTTTTCACTCGTGACGCTGTCCAGTGCCGCGACGAGCGCGAAGAAGCTGAACAGGACCAGGATCCAGACACCGTCCGACATCGGCGACCACCACTTGAACATCGGTCGGCCGGTGTGGTTCTGAATGACCATGTGCCAGAAGCGCAACGGCGCCGACAGATCGACAATGAGCAACAATCCGCAGATCACCGCACCGGCGAGCGCCAGGACGCCCGCGATCTCCACGTAGGAGCGATCCACCGGCCGGCCGAATAAGCGCAGCAGCCCCGCGAGCATCAGCGCGCCGCCGGCGATTCCGCCGATGAAGAAGTACAGGATGATGAACCATCCAAATTGCGGCGACGCCGTGAAAAAGGTGCCGGGCAGATTCGTCTGCATGCTCAGTCCTTTCTCTCGCTCGTTTGCGCAACCTCGCGCATCCGGTTCGCCCGCAGCGTCAGCGCGCCCACCGCGGCCATCACGAGGGCTCCGAAGGTCGAGAGCAACGAGCTCTTCACCAGGTTCCGTGACGGCATCTTCGGCTCGCGCGGCAACCCGTATACCTCGGGCTCATCGACGAGCAGGTAGAACGAATTGAGTCCGCCGAGCGGACCGTTGGGATCGGCGCCGTAGAGAAAAGCGCGCGACTCGCCCTGTTCGCGAAGCTGCACGACGCGCGCGGCCGCGCGCTCCCGCAGCTCCGAGATCGGACCGAATTGAATCGAGTCCGTCGGACACGCCTTCGAGCACGCGGGCTCCAGCCCCACACTCGTGCGATCGTAGCACAGCGTGCACTTCTGCGCCGTGTGGGAGACGT
>DATHJR010000405.1:0-3752 GCA_035286525.1 Gemmatimonadaceae bacterium
CTTCCTCCCCTCGTTCTCCGCCAGCACAAAGAGCTCGCGAAGCGGCAGTCCCGGCTCGGTAGTGGTGCGGATGCGCCGAACCTGCACGAGCGCCAGGCCGGCGTACGCGGCTGCGTAAGTGGAATCGGCCGCAATGGCCTGTTGGAAATACTCCAGCGCCTTCCATACGCCGCCTTGGCTCCGCAGCAAGAGGGGATCGGACCCACGAAGGTAAAGCTCATACGCGGCGACGCTTCGGGGGTGATGCCAGCGAAGCTGCCGGTCCTTGTCGGAGCGCAGCCCCAGCTCGCCCGCGACTGCCCGGGCGATCTCATCCTGCACTGAGAACATGTCCTTGAACTCGCGCTCGTAGGTCTGCGACCAGATGGTCGAGCCGTCGCGCGCTGCGACGAGCCGAACCTCAATGCGGAGTCGCGAGCCACTCTTCTGGAGTCCACCTTCGAGGATGTCGGAAACGCCCAGGCTGTCCGCGATCTGGCGAACATCCATCTTTCGGTCTCTGAAGGCGGCGGTCGAGGTACTCGCGATCACTCGCATACCGCCCGCTCTCGCGAGTGTGGAGATCAGCTCCTCCGTCATGCCAACGGCAAGTGGCACGTCGACAGTATCGCCACTGAGGTTCGTCAGCGGGAACACGGCAATGGAAGGCTCTGCGCCGTTGGCGGCGGTCAATGCAAACCGCGATGTCTCCGATCGGTGCCCGGACCAGACCATGTAGCCGGCGAGCGCCACGAGCAGACTTGCAGCGCCGGCCAGGAGAACCGCGCCGCGTCTAGAGAGCCGCCAATTGGCCTTGGAGTAGACACGCTCACCATCATCGGGGATCACTTGTGCCAGCTCGGTGAGCAGCGCTGCCGCGCTGGCGTACCGCTCCTCACGGTCTTTGCGAAACAGACGCTCCACCACGGCAGCGTAGTGAGAGCGCACGTTGCCTACGCTCGCCAGGGGCTCCGGATCCTCATGAAGGATGGCCTGCAGCGTGTCACGGTCGCTCTCTCCGCGGAACGGGCGACGCCCCGCGAGCATCTCGTAGAAGACGACGCCCAGCGACCACAAGTCGGTTCGCTGGTCCAGCGACTCGCCCCGCACCTGCTCGGGCGACATGTATGCGACAGTGCCCGGCGTGAAGCCCGAATGAGACACCATCGCATCATCCGACTTCGCCAATCCGAAGTCGAGGAGCTTTGCTGTCCCATCGCTCGCGAGCACGATGTTTCCCGGCTTGACGTCGCGATGGATGATGCCGCGTGAGTGGGCCGCCCTCAAGGCAAGGGCCACCTGCGTTGCGATCGAGATCGCAACGTCGGGGGGGATTGCTCCCGTGGCTAGTCGCTGCTTGAGAGTGACTCCCTCGCAAAACGCCATCGCGATGAACGGCTGGCCCTGCGGCGTTTCCCCGATCTCGTGGACAACGCAGATGTTGGGATGCTCCAGCGCTGCGGCCGCGCGTGCCTCGGCAAGCAGACGTTCCTCTGCCTCAGCGTTGCCGGCGCGGTCCGAGAACAGAAATTTGAGCGCGACGTCGCGATCGAGTCGAGTGTCGCGCGCACGATATACGATTCCCATTCCGCCACGCCCGAGAAGTCCGACAATTCGGTAGCGATCAATGACCGTCCCCTCCTCGAGCACATCCGGTTCGATCATCTGACGCGACGAACCTGGCGACTCGCCGCGGGAAGCCACCGCATGGTCCAGGGCGTCTGAGAGAACCGCCGGCGATAACAAGACGTCGCCGAGTTTCGCGAAAAAGTCCTCAGCTCCTTCCGCTGCGGCAACGAGCGAGAGCAACTCCGCGCAGAGCCTCTCGTCGCCCGCGCACGCATCCGCTACGAACGACGCTCGCTCGGCCTTGGGGAGCTTCAGCGCACGCTCGTACAGTTGCTCCAGGTCGCTCATATTCGATCCGGGAGTGTCTGCTCCAGTTCACGATACAGCCACGCTTGCGCCAGAGTCCAGTCGCGCTTTACCGTGGCCGGAGAGAGCGCCAGCGCTTGGGCGGTGTCGCCAATAGTCATGCCGCCGAAAAACCTGCACTCGACCACACTCCTCTGGCGGGGGTTGTGTCGTTCGAGCCTCATCAGGGCAGTGTCAAGTGCGATCAACGCGTCAGGTAGCGCGTCCGAAGCGTCTCTGCCTCCCCTCAGAACTTCCTCGAGCTCATGCAGCGGGACGTAATTGCCCGCTCCCTCACGCTTTGCGGCCCGCTTTCGTTTTGCGTAGTCGAGCAGGATCTGTCGCATCGCAGTTGCGGCGACAGCCATGAAATGCGGACGATTCACCCATTGCGGTGCGCTATGATCCACGAGGCGCAAATAGGTCTCGTGCACGAGCGCGGTGGTGTTGAGGGTGTCGTCGCTCTCCACGCGCCGGCGCTGCATTTCGGCGAGATGGTGAAGCTCCGCGTAGACGAGCGGAAATAGCTGGTCGAAGGCGCCGCTCTCTCCTGCTCGCAACGCGTCGAGAAGCCGAGTCACCGAGTGCTGCTGGGAATCACTCATCTTGCGAGTTCCTGGAGCGATTGGCCGCGCGGAGCAACTCAGCGCGTGTCCGAATGAGCAATTAGCGCCAGCCGGAGGCGCTTCGCCAGATCCCCCGTCTGTGGCCAGACAAGTGAATCCTCCTACGGTGAGCCAATCTGCCGCCGTTTGTCGTTATTAAGGTGAGTCCGAGATGCGTGCCGAGTCGCAGCTTCCCGGGCAGACCGTTGCAAGAAGACCCTTACTCGGTCCCGGAGAACTCATGCGACGCGTGAGACTCGTATCAGCATCATTCACGCTGACGCGCGCATCTATTCTCAGCGCGATCGTCAGCGTGGCGCTTCTGAGCGGATGCAAGGGCGCGCCCGAGCCGGCAGCCCCGTTCGTGGACTCGACGCCACTTACACCGGCGCAACCAGCGTCGCAGGATACAGGCGGATCGATCGCCGGCTTCGTCATCGATTCAGCGGAACACTGCATAAACGGAGCGCGCGTGGAGCTGATCGATGGACCGCGAGCCGGCGCTGTGATCGTGCAGGGGGGAGAGTGCGACTTCTGGGGCTATGACGGCGACGGCTACGCCTTCAACGATCTCCCCCTAGGGGTACCCGCAACCATTCGGGCAACCGCGAGTGGCTATCAGTCGGCAGAAGTCCGCGCCGTACCCACGAATCCGTACTCGTACACGACGATGATCGTGCTCACGAAAGAGCACTGACACTGACTCTGAATCACGCCGCAGTTGTCGCCAACTTCGCCGCCGCCTCACGCTCCATGCGGCGGAGCGCCTTGCAGATATAGACCGTGCGATACACCGCCGTCCCGAGCGCGCCAATCCCGATCAGCGTTACCGCGGCCAGCAGAATCGCCCCGGGAATCCAACCGAGCGCGGTGGTCACCGGCGCGTCGAGCAGCGACGCCACCGCGAGCACCACGAGCCGTTCCGCGCGCTGCATGATGCCCCCGCGGCAGTCGACGCCCACCGCCTCACCCTTCGCGCGCGCATACGACACCATCATCGAGCCGCCGCTCGCGAGCACGGTGGCGGTCATCGCCCACCACGTGGGCTCGAAGTAGAGCGCGATGCCGATGAACACGAACATCTCCGCGAAGCGATCGAGCATCGAGTCGAGAAACTCGCCGTAGTTCGAGCCAATGCCGCGAGCACGCGCGATCCGCCCATCGAAGATGTCCGACAGTCCGCCCAAGAGAATGAACCAACCGCCGAGCGCGAGCTCGTTGTTCGCGAACGCGATTCCGGCGAAGAGTCCGAAG
>DATHJR010000406.1:0-4711 GCA_035286525.1 Gemmatimonadaceae bacterium
ACAGTCGACGGCGGCGATCGTCGTGCATCACCCGCAGGCGAAGTATTACGCGGTGCGCGGCGCCGCGGCGGAGACGGAGGCCGCGTGAAGGCCGACCGCTGGGAGGCAACGTGGCCGTAGTCGCCAACGGCATTCGCGTGACGGAGCGCCCGGACGTGCGCGAGATCGTGGATCCCGAGCGCATCATGGTGGCCGATGGCGCGATGGGCACGATGCTCTATTCGCGCGGCGTGTTCATCAATCAGTGCTACGATGAGCTCAACGTGCGCTCGCCGGAGCTCGTGATCGACGTGCATCGGGCGTACGTGAAGGCGGGCGCGGAGCTGCTCGAAACGAACAGCTTCGGCGCGAACCGGCTCAAGCTCGCGCAGTACGGCCTGGAGAATCACGTCGCGGAGTTCAACCGCCGCGCGGCCGAGATCGCGCGCGAGGCGGCGGGTGCGAACGTCTTCGTCGCCGGCGCCGTCGGCCCGCTCGGCGTCCGGATCGAGCCGTTCGGCGCCACGAGCCGCGAGGAGGCGCGCGGACATTTCCGCGAGCAGATGCAGGCGCTGCTCGACGGCGGCGCGGACTGCTTTCTCCTCGAAACGTTCGGCGACCTCGGCGAGATCGAGCAGGCGCTCGCCGCGGCACGCGAGGTCTCGCTGTCCACGCCGGTCATCGCGCAGATGACGATCGGCCAGGACGGGCTCACGCCGTTCGGCGCGACCCCCGAAGACATCGCGCGCTCGCTCGACGAGTGGGGGGCCGATGTGATTGGGCTCAACTGCTCGGTGGGCCCGCAGGCCATTCTCGAGGCGGTGGAGCGCATGGCCGCGGTGACGAAGCGGAAGCTGAGCGCTCAGCCCAACGCCGGCATGCCGCGCGATGTCTCGGGGCGCACGATGTACATGGCGAGCCCCGAATACATGGCGAGCTACGCACGCCACTTCATCCAGGCGGGGGCGAAGCTGATCGGCGGCTGCTGCGGGACGACGCCGGAGCACATCAAATCGCTGGTCGATGGCATTCGCCCGCTCATGCCGCGCAACCAGCGCAAGCCGAGCGCGCGCTACCAGTTGCCGCACACGCTCGGGCTGGACGACGCCAGCGGCGAGCAGGCGCCGGCAGCGGTGGGCCTCGAGGAGATGCCGTTCGCGCGCCGCTCCCGCTGGGCGGATAAGATCGCGCGCAACGAGTTCGTCACCTCGGTGGAGATCGTGCCGCCTCGCGGCGTCGATGCGACATCGATGCTCGAAGGAGTGTCCGTGCTCAAGGTCGCCGGCGTGGATGCGGTGAACGTACCCGACGGCCCGCGCGCGCAGAGCCGCATGGGCGCGCTCATGACGAGCCTCCTCATCGAGCAGCGCATCGGCATGGAGACCGTCACGCACTACTGCTGCCGCGACCGCAATCTCCTCGGGATGCTCAGCGATCTGCTCGGCGCTTCCGCTATGGGACTGCGCAACCTGCTGATCATCACCGGCGACCCGCCGAAGATGGGGCCGTATCCCGATGCCACCGCGGTGTTCGACATCGATGCCATCGGGCTGACGAATCTCGTGAGCCGCCTGAACAAGGGGCTCGATCCCGGCGGCAACTCGCTGGGAAGCAAGACGGCGTTCACGATCGGTGTCGGGGTGAATCCCGCAGCGATCGATCCGTCGTACGAGCTGCGACGCTTCGAATGGAAGGTGGACGCCGGCGCGGAATACGCGATTACGCAGCCCGTCTTCGACGTGGCCCAGCTCGAGAAGTTTCTCGAGTCGATCGCGCACGTGCGCATTCCGATCGTAGCCGGCATCTGGCCGCTGGTCTCGGCGCGCAATGCCGAGTTTCTCGCAAACGAGGTGCCGGGCGTCGTCGTGCCCGAAGCCGTACTCGCGCGGATGCGCGCGGCGAGCGAGAAGTCGAAGGAGCACGCGGTGGCGGAGGGGATCGCGATCGCCCGCGAGATGCTCGGCCGCGTGCGCGGCTCGGTGCAGGGCGCGCAGGTGTCCGCTCCGTTCGGCAAGGTCGAGCTTGCGGTGAGGGTGTTCGAGAGCTGAGCGGGCGCGAGGCAGCGCGCTATATTTGCGCATCCCGGCAGAGACGAGGAGTCGCGATGAAGGGAATCCTGATCATCGATCACGGTTCGATGAAGGAAGAGGCGAACCGCATGCTCGAGTGCGTGGGCGAGCTCGTGCAGCGCATGGCGGGCGACGGGGTGATCGTGCGCGTGGCGCACATGGAGATCGCGGCACCGACCATCGCCGACGGATTTGCTTCCTGCGTGGCCGCCGGCGCCACCGAGATCGTTGCGTTCCCGTACATGCTCTCGCCTGGCAAGCACTCCACGCGCGACATTCCGCGGATGGTCGCGGAGATCTCGGCCGAGCATCCGGGAATTCCGGTGCACGTGACGACGGCGTTTGGCGTGAACGAGCAACTGGCCGCCGTCGTGCTCGCGAAGGCAGGCGTCGCGCCAGTCGCGAGCGCGGAGGCGCACCGCTGCGCGCGCCCCGCCGGCACGCCGGAGCGCTACTGCGGCGATGGCTGCGCGGAGCGCGACACGCCCGCGAATCTGCGGCTCGCAGAGAGCAATACGGGCTGATCGCGGCACGGCTGCGCGCCCCTAGCCCCCGACGTAACATTGTCTCCATGACCACCGACGTATCCGCCGCTCACGGCCCGCTCAGCGCGCTGTCGGAAGAGGAGAGCGCATTTCGCGACGCCGTCGCGGAGTTCGCGGAGGAGGAGGTTCGGCCTCGCGTACAGGCGATGGAGCGCGCGGCGCACATCGATCCCACCCTGATTCCCGCGCTCTTCGACCTCGGCCTCATGGGGATCGAGGTGCCGGAGAAGTACGGCGGCGCCGGCGGCTCGATGATGATGGTCACGCTCGCCGTGGAGGAATTGAGCCGCGTCGACGCGTCCGCCGCGATCATGGTCGACGTGCAGAACACGCTGGTGAACGATCCGATCTCCCGTTACGGCACCGACGCGCAGCGCGAAAAATATCTTCCGCGGCTCGCCTCGAAGACCATCGGTGCGTACGCGCTCTCGGAGGCGGGCTCCGGTTCCGACGCGTTCGGCCTCGCCACTCGCGCCGAGAAGCACGACGGCGGCTGGGCGCTCACCGGCCGCAAGTTGTGGATCACCAACGGCGCGGAGGCGGGAATCTTTGTCGTCTTCGTCACCGCGAATCCTGCCGCGGGATACAAGGGAATCACTGCCTTCATCGTCGAGCGCGACACGCCCGGCTTCACCGTGGGCAAGAAGGAGGACAAGCTCGGCATCCGTGCCTCGAGCACCACGGAGCTGCTGTTCGATGGCTGCGTCGTCCCTGCCGCGAACGTGCTCGGAGAGGTCGGCCAGGGCTACAAGATCGCCATCGAGACGCTCAACGTGGGCCGCATCGGGATCGGCGCGCAGATGATCGGCATCGCGCGCGGGGCGCTCGATGCGACGCTCGCATACGTCAAGGAGCGCAAGCAGTTCGCCACGCGACTCGCGGATTTCCAGGGAATTCAGTTCCAGCTCGCGCAAGCCGCCACGGAGATCGAGGCCGCGCGACTCCTCGTCTACAACGCCACGCGGATCAAGGACGCCGGACAGCCGTTCACTCGCGAGGCGGCCATGGCAAAGCTCTTCGCCTCGCAGGTGTGCGAGCGGGTGACGTCACTCTGCGTCGAGCTCCATGGCGGCTACGGCTACACGAAGGATTACCCCGTGGAGAAATTCTATCGCGACGCGAAGATCGGAACGATCTACGAGGGAACGTCCAACATGCAGCTCCAGACGATCGCGAAGCTGCTGCTCAAGTAGACCGCCCGTGCGAATCAGCTGCGCAGGGCGCCGAGCACTCCCGGGAGCGCGCCGACGCACCACACGAGCGCCGCCGCGAGATAGGAGTTTGGCTTGGAGACCTTCCCCGTAATCTGAAGTCCGATTGCAAGAAGCGCGGTCTCCCAGAGCGTGAAGACGTCGACGCGTATCAGTAGCGCCATGAGCACGGGCGACGTCTTGTCCGGATCGAAGAGGGCGCCAAGCCCCACGGTCACCCGCGACATTCCAGTCAGGCGATCGGGGTTGGAGAGGAATGCGATGATCGCGCTCGCGATCGAATACAGAAGCTTCGGGAAGAAGGCATAGGTCGCGACCATCATCCCCTGCGAGGGCGTCTGCCTGGAGTCGAAGATCTTTCCGACCATCCAGAGTACGAGTCCGGTGAGCACCGCCATCAAAGGCAAGAGCACGATGACGGCTATCGGGCCTACCATTTCGCCCATCGCACGGCCCTTCTGCATCTGCTCTGGCGTCAGTTCGGGGTGCGCGTGCATCTGTCGCGCGATATCGGCGTCGATCGCCGGCAGCACGAGCGACTTCGTTCCGAAAACCAGAACCGCGAAGATCACCGTCAGCACGAGCAGCTGAAGTCCGAACCCCGAGTGCTCGCGACGCCTGAACACCGCCGATGGCGAGGTGAAGATGTCGATAAAATCCTCCCAGAGCGATGCGCTGGGCACTCCAGGAGTGAGCGTAGGCTCGGTCACGGTCGGGCTCCAAGGGTTGAGTGAGTGGCACTATGATCGACGAGAATCTGCGATGGCGCCAGTACCCGTTGCAACCGCTTCTCGCGCGCGCCACGCCGTAACCTTCCGGCCGCCCCTTTAGCGAGGACTGCTTTCGTGCGCTGTGTGTCATTCGCGTTGCTCTGTTCGCTCGCCACGGCGCCGCTCGCCGCACAGGT
>DATHJR010000407.1:0-4481 GCA_035286525.1 Gemmatimonadaceae bacterium
GGCGTCGAACCGGCACCAAGGTCATCGCGCAAACGCCGCCGGCGGTGTACCGGCAGCCCACGAACTCGATCGGCGACCTGCTGCAATACGCCGACGAGACGCGCATCGAGATTCTGTCGGAGAAACGCATCATCTGCGACGCGCCATTGGCCTCGCTGCTGGAGTGTCGTGAGGGCCACGCGTGGCTCCGGCTGAACACCCTGCGCACCGTGCCCGACGACCCGCGCCCGATCTGCATGACGACGGCCTATGTCGATGCCGGGCTGCCGGACATCGACAAGCATCTGGGAAGCGTCGCGGGCCCGATCTCCGCCATGCTCGAGCGTACCTATGGCATTCGCATCGCGCGCATCGAGCAGAGCATCCAGGCCATCCGGCTGGGGAAGCGCCAGGCGAAGCTGCTGCGGGCGGATGTGGGGAGCCCCGCGCTGCAGGCGACTCGGCGCTACTATCGCCAGGACGACACGCTCATCGAGCTCTCCAGCGCCATCCACCCGGCGGACCGCTTCACGTACGTCACGAGCCTGGTGCGAGACTAGTCTTGACCAGCCCCATTATGTCCATACATATTACGTGACGTTTTGTCCGTACAAATAATGCCCTGACCCCGTGCCCGGAGTCCGGCCGATGCAATCGGTTTCGTTCGCGCGCCGCGCTGCCCAGCTGTCATCGGCCATGCCGGCCTCCCCACCGGCAAACAGAATATCGTTCGACTCCGGCCACGCCTTTCCGGGTGTGCTTCCCGACCTGACCAGAGAGAGCGAAGCCGCTCTCACGCGATACCGAACCGAGACGCTCCAGTACGCGCCGCGCGCTGGACTCCCGGATCTCCGAGAGTGGATCGCCGGGTACCTGGCCGCCGACGGCGTAAAGGTGCCTGCCGACAATGTGCTCGTGACCAACGGCGCCAAGCACGCGATCGAGCTCGTATGCCGAGTGCTGCTCGATGAAGGCGATTCCGTAGTCGTCACCAAGCCGACGTACTTCAGCGCCATCCCGATCATACGGAGCTTCGGCGCTCGCTTTCTCGAGATCGGGCAGGATGAGGGCGGGCTCGATGTCGGCGAGCTCGCTTCGCTGCTGGCGCAGCTCACGCGCGAGCGCCAGGCGATGCCGAAGTTCATTTACAACGTTTCCGACTTTCACAATCCCACGGGGCTGACGATGCCGCTCGAGCGTCGGCAGGCCCTCATCGATCTCGCTGTCCGCTACCAGATCACGATCGTAGACGACAGCCCGTACCGGAGTGTGCGTTTCGAGGGCGAGCTGGTACCGCCCCTGAAGGCGCTGGACCCGCACGACCATGTCATCCATCTGGGCACCTTCTCGAAGCTGCTGGCGCCCGGTCTTCGCGTGGGCTGGGCGGCTGGACCTCCCGCAGTGATCGCTCGCATGACGCAGCTGAAAACGGACGCGGGCTCCTGCCCGCTCACGCAGCGCGTGGTCCTCGGCTTCTGCACCGCCGGCCGGCTCGCCGAGCACACGACGCGGGTGCAGGACACGTATCGCGCGCATCGCGATCGAATGGTCGCGGCCTTTCGGCGCGAGCTGCCCGAGATCACGTTCCGTGTGCCGCACGGCGGCTACTATCTCTGGCTGACGCTCGCGGGCGGAGTCGACGGCGACGAGTTGACCAAGTGCGCCGGTGACGCGGGTCTGACGATCATCGCCGGAAGCAAGTTCTTCGCTCGTACCGACGTCGAACATCCGAAAAACCTGGCGCGAGTGGCCTTCAGCCACGCCTCGATCGACGAGATCGATGAGGGCGTTCGTCGGCTGGCCGCGGCCTATATGCCCCTCGCAGCCGGCGCGGTCGTGATGGCGAAGGCGTCGGGCTGATCTCGCCGTGCGCGCGCGATTTCAGATCCGGGACATCGCCGCCGAGCGGGGCGAGCGCACCCACGGCTGGCTGACGATCGGAGAGACACCGGCCGGTCCGCTGCGCGTTCCACTCGTGATCATCAACGGACACGAGGACGGGCCGACGTTGTGTCTGACGGCGGGCGTGCACGCGGCGGAATACGCGCCGATCGATGCCGCTCTGCGACTGCTCCAGATGATCCAGCCGAATGAGCTGCGAGGAGCGGTAATCGTGGTGCCGGTTACGAACATGCGCATGTTCGAGCACCGCGCGGGATTCCTGTCGCCCCTGGATGGGCTCAACCTCAATCGGATCGCGCCGGGCCGCAAAGATGGCTCCATCTCCGAGATCCTCGCCGACGTCATGCTGCGCGAGGTCATTGGCGCCGCGGAGTATCACGTCGACCTGCACGCGGGCGACCTGGGCGAGCTGCTGCTCCCGTTCGCCGGATATGCGCTCACCGGGAACGCGGATCTCGACCGGAAGGGGGAAGCCCTCGCCCGGGCCTTTTCGCCACGCCTCATTTCCCTCGCGACTCCCGCGGGAACGATCCCGCCCTTTCCCGGCTCGCTGAACTTTTCGGCGACGCGAAACGGTGTCGTTTCGATTCTCGCTGAGAGTGGTGGCAACGGCACGCTGGAAGAAGAGGACGTGCAGACGCATCTCACCGGCGTCCTGAACGTCATGCGTTATCTTGAAATGATCGACGGCGCCTCTCCGCTCGGTGCGGATGGCGGTCTGCCCAGAATCGCGGCGCGTGATAGAATTGTCGTTCGGGCCACGCGTTCGGGACTGCTCCGCCTGCGCGTGCGTATCGGCGACGAGATCATCGCCGGGCAGGAGCTGGCCGACATCCGCAACGTATTTGGTGAGGTCGTGGAAGTGATATGCGCGCCGGGCTCCGGCATCGCGGGGCTCATCTGGACGCATAAAGTCGTGAACACGGGCGATCCCGTCGTGCGCTACTGGATCACAGAGCCCGCTTAGCAGCGAGCGACACTCATGCCGAAGTTGACGGATGCGCAAGGCCAACCAATCGTGGCGGCAAGCCCGGAGAGCGCCGGCCGGTTCGACCGCACGGTCGACGCCTATCTGGGCGCGCGTGTGGACACCCGTGACCGGCTCGGCGCGCTGCTGGACGCCGATCCGTCGTGCGTGCTTGGACACTGCCTCGATGGATACCTGCACATGCTGTCCAGCAAGCGCGAGGGATTTCGCCACGCCACGGATGCGCTCGCACGGGCCGAGTCGGCCGCGGCATCCGGTAAGGACGTCACGCGTCGTGAGCGGTCGCACCTCGCCGCGCTGACGGCGTGGTCGCGCGGGGATCTGCGCGGCGCAGCACAGAGCTGGGACGCGACGCTCGACGAATCCCCGCGCGATATCGTGGCCCTCAAGGTCTCGCAGTTCGTGCTGTCCTATCTCGGCGAGAGCGCCCGCATGCAGGAGACGGTCGAACGCGTGCTCCCGGCCTGGGACACCACGGTGCCGGGATACGGATTCGTTCTCGGATGTCATGCCTACGCGCTCGAGGAGATGGGCCACTACGAGGGTGCCGAAGCGACCGGCAGGCGCGCGATAGAGATCAACCCGAAGGACATCTGGGCGGCGCACGCCGTCGCGCACGTCACGGAAATGCAGGGCAGGCTGCACGACGGCCTCTCATGGATCTCGAGCCTCACCGGCCAATGGGCGCAATGCAACAACTTCACCTACCACCTGCGATGGCATGAAGCGCTGCTGCACCTCGATCTCGAGCGCTTTGGCCGAGTGCTCGAGTTGTACGACGACGAGGTCCGCCGGCAGTCGAGCGATGAGTACCTGGACGTGTCGAACGCCGTGTCGCTGCTGTGGAGGCTGGAGCAGGCCGACGTCGACGTGGGCACGCGATGGGGCGAGCTTGCCGAGCTCGCGCGCGGTCACGTGAGCGATCACGCGCTCGTCTTCGCCGATCTGCACTATCTCATGGCGATCGCGGCTGCCGGGGATGCGGACGGAATCGAGCGCTTCATGGAATCGTGCGAGCGATTCGCAGCGACTGATGGCGGCACCGAAGCCTCGGTGATGGCGGACGTCGGCCTCCCTCTGGCGCGCGCGGTGTTGGCCCATCGTCGCGGTGCGTACGACGCGGTCGTCGATCGCCTCATGCCGCTGCGGAGCCGCTTCAGGTCCATCGGCGGCAGCCACGCGCAGCGAGACCTCTTCGATCAGCTGCTCATCGATGCGGCGCGTCGCGGTCGACGTGTCGACGTCGCGACGGAATTGCTCGCCGAGCGAACGTCGCGGCGTCCTCGCAACATCTGGGCGTGGCGAGAGTACGTGAATGTGCTCGGGGCCGTCGGCGCGCCGGCGGTCATCGAGGCGGGCAGGCGCCTGGACCAGCTGCGAAGCGCATGACGCGACCCAACGCGGGCGTACAGCGACTGGCCAAGGACACGCTGCTCGTCCGCTCCGCCGGCGATCCGCTCGACCGTCACGGCGCGGTGAATCCTCCGGTGTATCGCGCTTCGACCATCGTGTTTCCGACGGTCGCGGAATTCGAACGCTCGCGCGATCCCGCTACGCGATTCGATGTGGTGCGCTATGGCCAGCTCGGGACGCCGACCACCTTCGCGCTCGA
>DATHJR010000408.1:0-3676 GCA_035286525.1 Gemmatimonadaceae bacterium
TCGGCTTTCCGGTTGGCCCGATCACGCTCATCGACGAGGTCGGGCTGGACATCGCGGGGAAGTCGAGCGCGGTGATGATCGGCGCCTTCGGCGACCGGATGATCCCCGCGGTGTCGCTCGCGAAGGTGATCGAGGCGGGCCGCACGGGGCGCAAGGGTGGGAAGGGCTTCTATAGATACGAGCAGGGAGAGAAGAAGGGCGTCGACGAAACGGTGTACCCGCTCTTCTCGAGCACCGGCCAGCGCATGCTGATCGGCGCGAGAGACATAGTAGAGCGCTGTGTGTTCGCGATGCTGAACGAGGCGGCACGCTGTCTCGAGGAAGGGATCGTGAGCAGCGCGCGCGACGGTGACGTGGCCGCGGTGTTCGGAATCGGATTCCCGCCCTTTCGCGGAGGCCCATTCCGCTATCTGGACACTTTGGGAATCCCCACGGTGATTCGAGCGCTCGAAGTGCTGGACGGCCGCTTCTCCCCGCGATTCCGCCCGGCCTATCTTCTACGGCAGATGTCCGCTTCCGGTGCGCACTTCTACCCGGATCGGGAAAAGCCCCGGTAGGCGGCAAGGCCCCTGTCGAGGGGGAGTTGACGCGGTGCTGACATTGTCCGGGAGGTCGGACACCCGCGCTATTGCCCGCTTTCGCTCAGACATATAAATGATGGGGGTGAAGCCACTCCGCCGGTTCTTCGGTCGCGGCGGCCCGGCCACTCCGTCCGGACGTTCTCCTCACGTTCGCAACACGGGCCTGTTCGCGGTGCTGTTTCTCGCGCTCCTTGCGACGATTGCGCTCACGGCGCAGGCGTGGCTCGCGTCGCGCGCGCAGCGCCGCGCGGAGGAGGACGCCGTTCGCGACTACGCGCGATTCGCGGCGAACAACTACGCGATGAACACACAGCGCTCGCTGCGTCAGACCGCACTCGCGATCTTCTCGTGGCTGGGCGCGAAGAGCAGCCGGCTCGAGGCGGACAGTCTCTTCGACCTGAGCGTGCTCCAGAGTGCCGCCGCCGATGTGAAAAATTGCCAGTGCATGTGGGATCCGCAGCCGCTCTACTTCTTTCGCTACGTTCCGTCTACGAACGAGCTGAAGACCGTCGGGCCGCACACGCCATCCCCGATGGAGCTGAGCGTACTGCGGGATTCGGTGCAGGAGGATCCGAAGACGCCGCTGTTCGCCGCGCCGAATGTTCTCCGCGGCGCCTTCTACCTGATGTCCTTCCAGGATTCGCTCGCGGGGGAGCAGATACTGCTGCTCACGGCGCTCCACGGCGTTCGCGGCGCGCCCGACGCGATCTACGGCATTGCCTCATCTCTCACGTCGTTCTCGCCGTACACGTTCCGCATGGTCGCGTCGATGCGGCTGCTGCCACCTTCGCTCACGAAGGGTGTGAACAACGACAGCCTGTTCGCCGTGAAGGTGTTCGACGATCACCGGCTCGTCTACGAATCGCGCTATACCACCGACACGTTGTACGCAGGCTACAGCGCGCTGTGGGGCGACGGGATCAAGTCGAAGTCGATCGTACAGGTGTCGATTCTTCCGTCGATGGCCTCGCGATTGTTGATCGGCGGAATGCCGGCGTCGCGCACGCCGCTGCTGTTCGCGTTGTGCGTGCTGACGTGCGCGCTGCTGCTCAGCGCATTTCTCCTCACGCGTCGCGCCCAGGATCTCGCGGCCATCCGCGACGACTTCACCTCGAGCGTGTCGCACGAGCTTCGCACGCCGCTGGCCGAGATCATGGTCTATGCGGAGATGCTGCAGCTCGGGCGCGTGTCCGCGCCGGGAGAGCGTTCGCACGCCGTGTCGGTGATCGTGCGCGAGGCGCGGCATCTCACGCATCTCATCGACAACGTGCTGCTCTTTTCCCGCGCCTCGCGCGAGCAGCCGTCGGCCCCGCCCGCGCATCCGCTTCCACTCGCGCCGCTCGTGCACGAGCTCGTGCGCACCTTCGCGCCCCTGGCGAGACGACAGGGAATCTCGATTCGCGAGCAGCTCGACGAGAGCCTCGCGGCGTCGATCAGCGCGCCCGTGCTCCGGCACGCGCTGCTCAACCTGCTGGACAACGCCGCGAAGTACGCGCCGCAGTCGTCGGTGATCACCGTGCGCACCTCGCGGCACTGGGAGCAGGTGCGCATCTGCGTGGACGACCAGGGACCGGGCGTTCCGGCGGCGGATCGTCAGCGAATTTGGGAGCCGTACGTGCGGCTGTCTCGGGAGGTGACGTCGTCGTCGACCGGCAGCGGGATCGGACTGTCGGTGGTGCGTCACCTGGTGGAGCGGTATCGCGGACGCACCTGGGTGGAGGACGCGCCCGACGGCGGCGCACGCTTCGTCATCGAAATACCGGGGATGAGCATGCCCGGCCCCCCGGAGACGGAGAGCCTTCCGTTCGCGGACAGTTCGCCCATCGCGCAAAGCGGAGACTGAGAGGAACCATGGCGAGAATTCTGGTGGTGGAGGACAGCGTCGATCTCGCGCGCGCACTGCGCACGAACCTCGAGCTCGAAGGACACGAGGTGGGCGTCGCGCTCGACGGCGAGCGTGGGCTCGCGCTCGTGCGCTCCTCGCGTCCCGATCTCATCGTGCTCGACCTGATGCTCCCGAAGATGGACGGCTATCTCCTCCTGCGCGCCGTGCGCGGCGAGGGGCTGCACATGCCGGTGCTCATCCTCACGGCGCGCTCGGACGAGGCGGAAAAGGTGCGTGGCTTCCGCTGGGGTGCCGACGATTACGTAACGAAGCCGTTCAGCCTCATCGAGCTACTCGCGCGCGTGGAGGCACTGCTGCGCCGCTCGCGCCAGGCGTCGACGGGCGCCGCCGAGGCGAACGATGCATCGGTTCGATTCGGAACCATCGAGGTGCACCCGTCGAAGCGCGTCGTGACGCGCCAGGGCGCGCCGGTCTCGTTGCGGCCGAAGGAGTTCGACTTGCTGATGGCCCTCGTGCGGCGCGATGGCACCGTCGCGCAGCGCGCCGAGTTGCTCCGCGAGGTGTGGGGATACAAGCCGGCGATGGTGAGCCGCACGATCGACACGCACATCGTCGAATTGCGCCGCAAGCTCGAGGACGACCCCGCCTCCCCGCGCCATTTCCTCACCGTTCGCAAGACGGGATACCGCTTCGAGCGCTGACGCAACGCGCATGAACTCGACGCGATGCTGACATCGCGCTGACGGGTTCCTGCTCGCACGTGTGAGTTCCGTGCGAGCATCGTCAACTGGGAAGCGCTCAGCTGAAAGGTCCCCTACCGTGAGCAGTGTACGGGCCTACTCCCGGACATCCGCATCGCGTCCTCGCGATGCCATCCGTGCGGAGGCCTACCTGCCAGCACACACGGTCTTCCGCGATCGCGGAAGGAGGACACATGGTAGCGAAACTTCGTCAGACCGGTGCTCTGCTCGCCTTACTCCTGTTCGCCGCCACGGCGGCGAGCGCCCAGGGAGTTACCATCACGGGACTCGTCACGAGCGACGCCGGCACGCCGCTCGCGTCCGCGAGCGTCATCCTGGATGGAATGAGCATCGGCACAATCACGCGCGACGACGGCCGTTACACGCTGGTCGTTCCGGCCGCGCGCGCGAACGGACAGCCCGCCTCCCTCGTCGCGCGGCTCATCGGGTACAAGTCGGTTGCATTTCCGCTTACGCTCAACGCCGGCGCTCCGATCACGCACGACTTC
>DATHJR010000409.1:0-4885 GCA_035286525.1 Gemmatimonadaceae bacterium
GCGGTTCGCGCGGTTCAGACCGGACTCCTGATCAATGCCGCGCTCGTCGCGATCAAGCTGACGGCAGGGATCGTAGGCAACACGTATGCGCTGGTCGCGGACGCCGCCGAGTCATCTACGGACATCATCTCGTCACTCATAGTGTGGGGCGGGCTCCGAGTCGCGGCAAAACCTCCGGATGCTGACCATCCTTTTGGTCATGGGCGAGCCGAGGCTTTGGCCGCAGCCGTGGTGTCCGTCACGCTATTGGGTGCTGCGATCTTGATCGGCGTGCTGGCAATCGGAGAGATCCGCACACCGCATCACATTCCCGCCCCATTTACACTGGCTGTCGCGGGCGGCGCGCTGGTTATCAAAGGGTTGCTCGCTCGCCGCGTGTCCCGGGTCGGAACGGCGACCGGCAGCTCAGCCGTTAGAGCGGATGCCTGGCACCACTTGAGTGACGCGCTGTCATCGTTGGCGGCGTTCATCGGCATCGGGATCGCGCTACTGGGCAGTCGCTACTTGGGCGGATCGGGGTGGGAGTCCGCAGACGACTGGGCGGCGCTAGTTGCATCCGCCATAGTATTTGCGAACGGAGTGCATCTCCTGCGACCAGCCATCCACGAGCTCATGGATCGTTCGCCGAGCGAAGCGATATTGTCACCGATTGCAGCGGCCGCCAGAGGCACCCCGGGCGTGCACGCGATCGAAGCGCTCAAAGTGCGGAAAGCGGGGCTCGGCTATCTCGTCGAGCTCCACGTGCAAGCCGACCCCGAGCTATCCCTTCGTCATGCTCACGTGCTGAGCGGCCGGGTGAAGCAAGCGATTCTAGCGGCATTTCCAAAGGCCGACGCGGTACTGATTCACATGGAGCCGTTCGAAGTCGTGAGCGGCGCTGAGGCATCGAGCAAACCCGGTCCGATGGCGTGAGCACACCGTCGTCAACGAGTTCGGTCCAATGTGACCCAACTTGACGCGCTCTGTCCGCGGCGCAATCGTTGCGGCGTACCCTCCTCCCTCAGCCGGAGCTACGAGATGACAGCTGCCCGATCCATGCGCCGCCTCGCACTCCTCGCAAGCGTGCTCCTCGCCGCGCCGGCCGCCATCGCCGCGCAAGGAGTTCCGGCCGACAGCGGCGCACGAATTCGCATCTGGGGCACTGGCCACGATACGCTACGCGTCGGCACGCTCGTACAATTGGGCGGGGACACGATCGTCTATCGGCCGGGCCTAGGCAGCACTTCCGAGTCTCTCTCCCTGAGACGCGTGCGATTCGTTGACAGAAGCCTCGGCTTTCATATCCAGCCTGTCACGGTGCTCAAGGACGCAGCCATCGGATCAGGCATCGGAGTCGTCTCCGGGGTGACTCTCGGTCTCGTCATATGCAAGGCTCAGTCTGTGAGTGGGAATTCCTCGGGTATTGGATGTCCGGTCTACGGAGCCGCCGCAGGGATTGCACTCGGACTCGTCGGAATCGCCGTAGGCGGAATCATTGGACTATCGGATAACACCGAAAGCTGGGATCGACTGTATCCGCTCGAGACCGGGATGATTCCTCTCGTGATGCCAAATGGACACGGTCGTGTGTCGGTCGGCGTGGCGCTTCCGTTCGAGGCGTCCGATCAATTCGACCTCTCCGATCGGTAGCGGCTTCCCCGCGCGCCGCGGATCCCGCCACCACGATCTCAACCACGCACTTCGTTAAAACCATGGCAGAATGCTCGCATTAGGCTATGCTCAGTAAGCGGATGTAGTTGCCGCGGCTGCGCAGGAGCCGGTGGTGGTAAAGGAGATTGAGTTTCCCGATCTGACGTTCTCGAGGTTACAGGACGCGGTCGCGGATGTCATGGTCGCACGAGATTCGGTGGCGGACATCTTTCTCGAAGAATTTGAGCGCGGTGTTTTCTCTCACGTCCTCAGGTTGCGCGTGAAGAACTTGCTCGACGCGCGCGAGCGACTCGATGCGGCGGTACTGGCGTACAGCGAGATCTACGAGCACCGGAGGGGCATGTGATTCGCCCGGTGGTGGTCGTTCCGGTTGCGCGCCGGAGCGCCACACCATCCAAACGCTCTACGCCGTGAATCGCTAGTTCCCGCGAGTCACGGCGCCGCCGACCCCACCACCACGATCTCCACCCGCCGGTTCGCCTTGCGACCAGCGATCGTCGCGTTCGTCGAGAGCGGCTGCGCATGTCCCATCGCCCTCGACTCCACTCGTCCCGCATCGAGCCCGCCCGCTATCAGCACGTCCCGCACCGCAACCGCACGCGCGTCCGCGAGCGCGTCGCCCTTCTCCGAGCGCGCCGTCGAATCCGCATATCCCTCCACCACGATGTGGTAGTTCGGATACGACGCGATCACCGGTGTCAGCTTGCCCAGGTCGCGCGTCGCGATTTTCGTGAGCGTCTTCGGACCATTCGCCGTCGCGCCGTTCACGAAGGACGCATCGCCGACGCTCACCACGAGCCCGCGCGGCGACAGCGTCGGCGTGCGCAGCGTGAGCGCCGTGCGGCTGAGATCCGAGACCTGCGCGCTCAGCTGCGTCCGTGCCTCCACGTCCGCGCGCAGCGAATCCCTCGTCCGCGACGCCGAAGCCGCCTCACTCCGCAGCGAATCGATCTGTTTCGCCGAGATCGCCGCCAACGTTTGCACCGAGTCTCGCTGGCGCTGCGTTTGGGCGGCCGAGCGCCGCAGCGAATCGAGTCGCAGATTCGTCAGCTCCGACAACCGGCGCAGCGAATCCGATCGCTGCCGTTCGGCCGCCGTCTCGCTCAGCGACGCGCGCACGGATGCCGCGCGCATCGAGTCCGCAATCTGCGACGCCAGCGCCGCCGACTTCAGAATCGAGTCCGCGCGCAGTTTGTTGAGCGCGCTCGCCTGCTCGAGCGCGGCCTGCGTGATCCGCAGCGAATCCGCCGTGCGCGCCGAGAGATCCGAGACTGCGCGCACCGAGTCGCGCACTCGCAGCGAGTCGCGCATGTACGCGCCTCGCCCCACGAGCCGGCGCAGCGAATCCGATTCCAGAATCGCCATTCTGGCCGCGCGCTGCAGCGAGTCCGTGCGCACGCGCTCGCTCTCCGTTTCTGCCCGCGATGCCTGCTGGCTCGCGTAGCGAATCGAATCGACCTGACGCTGCGCGCGCTCCGCGACGGCGCGCAGCGAGTCGGTCTGGCGGCTGGAAAACGACCGCACCTCGTTCGCGGCGGCCTGCGCGATGCGCAGCGAGTCCTGCTGCCTCACGGCCTGCGCCTGCATCGCCCGCGCCGAGTCCAGCTGTCGCGCGCTCAGCTCCTGCGCGCTCGCGGCCGCGGCCCTGAGCGAATCGAGCTGCAGCCGCAACGAATCCGCCTGCGTGACGGTCAGCAGATTCTGCGCGCGCAGATCGGCGACCTCCGCATGCGACAGCTGATTCTGTTTGAAGAGCTCATCACGCTGCCGCTGCGACAGCGCCACCAGCTGTGTGAGCCGATACGCGTGCAGACTGTCGGTAACCTGGCGGTCGTGAATGCGATCGTTCGCACTACTCGCAGCCTGCGCATCGTGGAGCGCCTGCGTCGCCATCGCGTCGCTCGTCGCCTGGTCGTGTCCCTTGGCAACCGCGGAATCGGCCGCATCGATCGACGCACGCGCGCGGGCCATCTCGAGCGACGCGCGGTCCGAGCCGCCATTGGTGGCCGCGGATGCATAGATGCTCTTGGCCTGATCGAGCGATGTGCTCTGCGCGTGCGCGCGACCGGCGAAGATCGCGAGAAACAGAAATGCGCAGACGGCCGAAACCCGTTGCTCCAACATGGTCTACCTCGAAAGGCGATACGTACAAGGTAATACACAACGACCTGTAACGGTCGCGTAATGCGCACTGTATACCTTTTTTGCTATTGCGGATGTCGCAACAGAAACGCATGAATAATGGATAGCGAATTGGCGTCGAGTGCGTGGACATCCTAGGTCGACGCACTTCCCCCGCGGCGCCTGCGAGTGAGGGTATCATGGAATCGAAATCCGCAGATGAGGCACCCCGCGATGCATTTGCAGGGGAAGGCACGTCTGGAAGCGAAAATCGCCGTCTGCGCGCGAGTCTGCAGACCGTCTTCCGTGATGCGCGGCTCCAATATGCCGATGGACCGCCGCTCGAGCGTCCCGCGCTGCGCGCCGCCCTTCGGCAGGTGTGCATGGACGCGCGCCGCGCCGGACTTCGCGCGGAGGAGCTGCTCGTGATGATCAAGGACGTGTGGTCGGGACTCCCCGCCGGAATCTCGCGACTGCCGTCGGTGCATGGAGACGAACGCCTCAACTATGTGATCTCGACGTGCGTCGACGAGTACTACGCCCCGGTGTCGCGAGACCTCGAGTCTTCGCCCTAACGCCCCTCGGGTTCGCGTGAGCGCTGATGTACCCGTCATCATCAATGCCGGCGCCGGAAATCCTCACGTAGCGAAGCGCGCCGACGCGCTCACGAAGCAATTTCGCGCGGGCGGTATCACGGTCGATGTGCGCCTCGCATTCAGCGGCGACGAGCTCGAGACACTGATGCGCGCGGCCGCAAACGAACATCCTCCGCTACTCATCGCGGCCGGCGGCGACGGCACCATCAGCACCGCGGCGGGATTGCTCGCCGGCACGCAGACTGTGCTCGGCGTTCTCCCATTCGGCACACTCAACCACTTCGCGAAGGATCTCCACATCCCGCTCGAGCTCGAGGCGGCCGTTGCGAACATCATCGCCGGCAACGCGATCGAGGTGGATGTGGGTGAAGTGAACGGCCGCGTCTTCATCAACAACTCGAGCCTCGGGCTCTACCCGGACATCGTGCGCGACCGCAAACGCCAGGAAACGCGACTCGGCCGCGGCAAGTGGCGCTCGCTCGTGTGGGCGTCGCTCGGCGCCTTTCGCCGCTTTCCAT
>DATHJR010000410.1:0-4192 GCA_035286525.1 Gemmatimonadaceae bacterium
GGTCAGACTATCCATGCGCTCACGGTGTTTGACACGCGCGCAGGATGCCCGTAAATTCTTTCCCTGTCAACACATGCATCATCTCGCCTACATCGCCCTCGGCTCCAATCTCGGCGACCGGAAGCAATTGCTTGCTCGGGCGAGACTGGCCCTCGCGGCACTTCCGGGGAGTTGTGTGGTCGCCGAATCTTCCGTCGAGGAGACGGCACCGGTCAGCGATATTCCCCAGGGCGCATATCTCAATCAGATGGTCGCACTCGAAACCGCGCTCTCGCCGCGCCAGCTTCTCACGGCACTCCACCGCATCGAGAACGACGCGGGTCGCGTGCGCACCGAGCACTGGGGGCCGCGCACACTCGATCTCGACATCGTGCGCTTCGGCGATCTGCATGTCGAAGAGCCCGATCTCGTGATCCCGCATCCGCAACTCGCGCATCGCGACTGGTGGCAGCGCGAGCTCGCCGAGCTGGGGGCGACGCAATGAGCACGACGAATGGCGAGGGTGCGCGGCTCACCGTACGCGACTTTCAGGAGCGCAAGGATCGCGGCGAAAAGCTCGTCGTCGTCACCGCGTACGACTCCCTCTTCGGCAAGCTCGTTGACGAAAGTGGCGTCGACGCGGTGCTCGTCGGCGACTCGCTCGGCAATCTTCTCGCCGGCTTCGAGTCGACGCTCCCGGTCACGCTCGACCAAATGGTCTACCATGCGCGCTCGACACGCGCCGGCGTCAAGCGCGCGCTGCTCATCGTCGACATGCCTTTTCTCACCTACCAGGTCTCTCCACAGCGCGCACTGCTGAACTGCGGACGCGTGATGGCCGAGGCCGGGGCGGATGCGGTGAAGGTCGAGGGTGCGAGCGAGACTGTGCTCGCCGCCGTGCGCGCAGTAACGGAGGCGGGCATTCCGGTCATGGGCCATCTCGGCTTCACGCCGCAGTCCGTCAACGCCCTGGGCGGCACTCGCGTGCAGGCGCGCGACGCCGCCAGCGCGAAGAAGATCGTGGAGGACGCGAAAAAGCTCGAGGATTCGGGTGTGTTCTCGATCGTGCTCGAGCTCGTGCCCGCAAAGGTCGCATCGCGCGTGACGGACGCCGTGCGCGTGCCGACGATCGGCATCGGCGCCGGAGCGCAGTGCAGCGGACAGGTGCTGGTGCTTCACGACCTGCTCGGCCTCAACGAGGGCTTCAGTCCGAAGTTTCTCAAGCGCTACGCGGCAATGGCGGCGGAAGTGCGCGAAGCGATTACGCGCTTCGGGGACGAAGTGCGTTCCGGGAGCTATCCGGACGACGACCACAGCTTCTAGGCCTCGGCGGTACGCGTGCAGATCATCGAGCGCATCGAGCCGTTGCGCACAGCTTTGGAGGCGCCGAGGCGTGGTGGGAAGGGAATTGCCCTCGTGCCGACGATGGGCGCGCTGCACGAAGGCCACCTCTCGCTCATCGATCGCGCGCGCGAGCACGCGGCGACCGTGGTGATGAGTCTTTTCGTAAATCCGCTGCAGTTCGGGCCCAACGAGGATTTCGCCCGATATCCCCGAGACCGCGACGGCGATGCGAGGCTGGCCGAGGCGCGTGGCGTCGACATCGTGTTCGCGCCCCAGCCCTTCGAGCTATACCCCGAAGGACGCGCGATCACGGTGGAACCGGGCGCCCTCGCATCGCGATGGGACGGCGTCTCACGACCGGGGCACTTCACCGGCGTGCTCACAGTAGTGGCGAAGCTGTTCAACATCGTGCAGCCGGACGTTGCGGTCTTCGGGCAGAAGGATATTCAACAGGCAACGCTGATACGTGCGATGGTGCGCGATCTCGACTTTCCCATACGGCTGGTCGTCGCGCCGACGGTGCGAGAGAAGGATGGCGTCGCGCTCTCGAGTCGCAACGCCTATCTGCGCGAGGGAGATCGGACGCGCGCGCGCGTGCTCTCGCGCGCGCTCTTCGCTATGCGCGACGCCTTCGACGCAGGCGAGCGCTCCACCGAAGTTCTGGAATCGCTCGGCAATTCGGTGGTCGCGGCCGAATCGACCGTGGCGCTCGAGTATCTCGCGGTGATGGATTCGCAGACGCTCGAACCCATGCCTGTCGCCACCGCCGGGAGCATCGTCGCGATCGCCGCACGAGTCGGCGCGACACGGCTCATCGACAACGTCATCCTCGGCGCGCCCGACCACAGCGGATGAACGCTGTCGAGGTCGAGCTTCCGGCGTGGGCGATTGCATCTCCCACGCGCCGGGCCCACATCGCGCGCGTGACGGAGCTCGCGCTGTCGTGGGCCGACGCCATGCGCGTCGATCGCGAGGAGCGCGACGCGTGGCGCGATGCGGCGAGGTGGCACGACGCACTCCGCGACGCGAGCGAGTCAGAGCTGCGCGCGATCGTTCCGAATCTCGCCTGGCCGGCGTCGCTGCTGCACGGACCGGCGGCTGCCGCGCGACTGGCGGAGGATGGCGAGCAACGCACCTCCGTGCTCGACGCGATCTACTGGCACACGATTGGAAATGCCACGTGGGATCGCACGGGACGAGTGCTCTACATGGCTGACTATCTGGAGGCCGCACGACAGTTCGATCGCGAGGAGCGCGCGCGTCTCGCGGCGCGCGTCGCCATCGACTTCGATGGCACCTATCGCGACGTGGTGAAGCATCGGCTCGCAGCTCGAGTCGCGTCGGGCGAGAAGCTTCGCGCTGAGACGATCGCACTCTGGGAGAGCGTGCAGTGAATCGGCGCGTGCTCCTGGTTGGAGCCGGCGTGTTGACTCTCGCTCTCCTAACCGTTGGCGTGATCGGCTACCGAGAAGCGCGATCGCGTCCGCGAGGGAAGCAGGGCACCGTCGTGCAATCGAGCGCGCCATCGTCGCGCGCACCGCTGGCCGATCCACGGTGGGCGGGTGGGCAACACATCACCGTCGAGGTGCTGAACGCCACGAAGGTGCGCGGGCTCGCACGGCGCGCGGCGCGGACGCTGCGCGACCACGGCTTCGACGTCGTGTCTACGGGGACGAATCCCGATCAGTTCGACAGCACGAAGGTGCTCGACCGAACCGGCCATCGAGACTGGGCGGTTCTCGCCGCGAAGGCGATGGGCGGGGGCACGGTGCTCGTGCGCCCCGACAGCTCACGCGAAGTTGACCTGACTGTGCTCATTGGGGCGTCTTGGCGCGCCCCGTCCCAACCGTTCTACCCGTAACTGCCCGCACGCGGCGGCGATGTCCTTGCCGCGGCTCTTTCGCACCGCCACCTCGACTCCGGCCTCGCGCAGCGCGCGCGCGAAGCTCGAGATACGCTCGGGAGGCGAACCCTTGAACTCGAGCGCCCCTCCCTCGTGAAGCGGGATGAGATTGACGAAGGCGCGGCACGAGCGGGCGAGCGCCGCGAGCTGGCGCGCATGCTCGGGACTGTCGTTCACCTCGCCGAGCATGACGTACTCGAAGGTGACGCGCCGGTCGAACGTTCTGGCCTGCGCGATCACATCCGCCAGCGGATACTTGACGTTCACCGGCATCAGCTCGCGCCGTAGCTCATCCGACGGTGCGTGAATCGAGATCGCGAGACGGAACTGCTCCGGGCGCTCGCCCAACGCGACGATACCCGGGAGCACACCTACGGTGGACACGGTGATGTGACGCGCGCCGATCCCGAGTCCTTGAGGGCTATTGAGAATCGTGAGCGCAGTGTCGACGGCGGGCCAGTTCATCATTGGCTCACCCATCCCCATGAACACCACGTTGGTCACGGCGATCGGCGGATCGAGCAGAGCCATCTCACGTACCTGAGCCGCGATCTCCCACGCCGCGAGGTTGCGCTGGAACCCCATGCGCCCGGTCGCGCAGAAGGCGCACTGGAGAGCGCACCCGGCCTGCGACGAGATGCACAGGGTCAACCGGCCTCCGTCCGGAATGGCGACCGTTTCGATCTCCTGACCTTCAGGGAGCCTGAACAGGAATTTCTCGGTTCCATCCGACGACGTTTGTCGCGCCAGGATCTCGAGCCGCGGAATCGCGAACTGCTCGGCGAGCTCGACGCGTAGCGCGATCGGCAACGCCGTCATTGACGCGAAGTCCGTGGCGGGGCGCTCCCACAGATGGCGCACGACCTGCGCGGCGCGGTAGGGAGGCTCGCCGGACGCGGTTGCGAACTGTCGCAGGCGCTCGAGCGCATCCGCGGGCGTGAGGTCGAGCAGATTGATGGGAACGGT
>DATHJR010000411.1:0-4416 GCA_035286525.1 Gemmatimonadaceae bacterium
ACTATGAGTAGCAGCACCGTGACTGCGAGTGCGTTCAGAAGCGTTCGCGGATAACCGATCTTCCCCACGTTGATAAAGGGATACGGGTACCATCCGGTGAGCGCACCGACCGCCAGGATGTACACCAGATACGCAAACGGCCACACGAGATGCCGCAGCAGGCTCGAGATGTCGATGCGCGGCCACGGGCCGAAGAGATACCATCCCACGACAGTCAGCACCGGCGCGACATAGTGAAAGCCGATGTCGGCGAGCTTCGCGAGTCCCACGAGATGCACGATCGGGCGCAGCACGATGATATAGGTAATGAACGTGACGGTCATGCCCACTATCGCCGCGACACGTAGCACGCGCCACGCGCGCCCATCGCGATCGGGGCGCGCGATGAGCCCGAGCGCCGTTCCCGCCGCCAACAGGTTGCTCTGGATCGTGAAGTAGCTGAAGAATCGCAGCACTCGCTCCGCCAACCCCGCCGTCCTGCCATCCGGCCGTACGAGCACGCCGTGTCCCTGGATCACGAGCACGAGCTGCGTCACGATGGACGCCGCGATGATGACGAATGTCAGTGCGTGCCACGCGTTCGCCAACGACAGCCGGCTCGTCATCGCGGGGCCATGTGTTTCGCGACCGCGCGAATGTCGGCGAAGAAATCGCGACGCGCCTGTGCGCGCTCGTCATCCGGCGCGCGGAGCACGGACGAGGGATGCACCGTGGCGATCACGGTGTCGGCCAACGACGATTTCACGGGCTTCCCGCGTTGCTGTGTGACGCGGAACTGTTTCCCGAGCAGCGACTGCGCGGCGACGGCGCCGAGTACGACGATGACGCGTGGCTTGATCACCTCGATCTCCTTTTCGAGCCAAGGGTGACACGCGCGAATCTCCGCGTCGTTCGGCTTCTTGTGAATGCGACGCTTGCTCTTCGCGCCACGCTCGTACTTGAAGTGCTTGACCGCATTGGTGAGGTACACCGACTTCCGATCGATGCCGGCATTCTCGAGCGCGGCGTCGAGCACCTTTCCGGCCGGTCCCACGAACGGATGTCCCATCTGCTCCTCCTGGTCGCCCGGCTGCTCGCCGACGAACATCACCGTCGCACCCTTCGGTCCCTCGCCAAAGACGACGCGTCCACACGTCCAGAGGTCGCAGCCGCGACAGCGCGCCGCGGCATCGCGCAGGTTGGAAAGCGTCGCGCGCGCGGGAATGTACGCGGCGGCGGAGCCGGTGCCGCCGCGCTGGGACGCCGCGCCGTTGCTCGCACCATTCTTCGCTGTTGTCACGCTCGCCTCGCGTCTGTCCCTGGAAGCCGACAAGGTAGCACTACGCGTACCGGCGGCCGTGCAATGCCGCTGAGACTGTTTGAGTTGTGGAAGGTGCTAATACCTTGACATCCGACAACAAACCTTTTCACGTTGTCGGGTGTCTAGGTATCAACCCTCTCGCGAGACGACAATGCTCGATCGCGCCGATTTGCTGCAGGGAACGCTCGATCTCCTGATCCTGAAAGCCATCCTCCCCGCCCCGCTGCACGGCTGGGGAATCTCCAAGCGGATCCGCGAGCTCTCCTACGATGTGCTCCAGGTGAATCAGGGATCGCTCTACCCGGCGCTCTACAGGCTCGAGGACCGCGGATTCGTTCGCAGCAGCTGGGGGATCTCGCCCGAAGGCCGGCGCGCCAAGTTCTACACACTCTCTCCCGCCGGGAAGAAGCACTTCGCCGAGGAGAAGGCAAACTGGCGGCTGTTCACGAGCGCCGTCGAGCAAATACTCCATGCCACGTGACGACACGCGCCGCACGAGCGGCGCAGGGTTCGTCGCGCGCTGGCAGCGTCGCACGGCCGCACTCTTCCGCACTCCGGATCTCGAGCGCGAGATGGCGGAGGAGATGCGCCTCCACATCGAGCTCGAGGCTCAGGAGATCGAACGCACGCGCGGCCTCTCGGCGGTCGACGCGCTGCATCAGGCGCGGCTCTCGTTCGGCAGTACGGAGCGATTCAAGGAGGAGGGACGCGACGCCCGGGGCACGCGCTGGATCGAGGATCTCGTGAGCGATGCGCGCTACGCAGTACGCACGCTTCGCAGGGCGCCCGGCTTCGCCGCCGCGGCCGCGCTCACGCTGGCACTCGGCATCGGCGCGACGACGGCGCTGTTCAGCGTGGTGCACGCGGCGCTGCTCGAGCCGCTTCCATTCGGCGATCCCGCGCACACGGTGGTGGTGTGGAGCGGCTCGTTCGAGAACCAGGGCTCGTGGATGTCGTACGACGAATACGAGCTGCTCACGTACGAGCCGCACGTGTTCAATGCGGTCGGCGTCTACGACGTCAATACCATGAGCATCACGGGCGCGGGTGAGCCCGAGCGCGTGCACGCCGCGCAGATTTCGCAGCAGACGCTGCACGTGCTCGGCGTCGCACCCATGCTCGGCCGCGACTTCCTTCCCGAGGAAGACACTCCGGGGAGGAACGACGTCGCGCTGCTCGGCTATTCGTTCTGGCAGCGCCATTTTGCCGGCGATCCATCGGTGGTGGGCAAGCGCATCGAGGTCGCGGGCAAGTCGAACGTCATCATCGGAGTGATGCCCGCGAGTTTCCGCATGCCCCTGGATTACGATGAGAAGGGGGTGACGGAGCTTCTCACACCGCTCGCGGCAACGGATTCCGATCAGGGTGCGATTCCGGGGCCGGCGGTGGCACCCGGGGGTGGAAGTCATGGCCTGTACTCGGTTGCGCACCTTGCACCCGGTGTGACTGTTGAACAGGCGAACCGCGAGCTGGCCCGGGTTGCCTCGCGGCTAATCGATGAGGGCGTGTACACGGGACCGATACGCTTCCGGTTGACGGCCGTGCCGTTGCGCAATCAGATCAGCGGATCGCTCAAGCCGGCGCTCCTCGTGTTGCTCGGCGCGGTGGCGCTCGTGTTAGTGATCGCGTGCGCGAACGTCGCCGGATTGTTGTTCGTGCGGGGCGAGCGACGCCGCCGCGAGACGGCCTTGCGCGCGGTGCTCGGCGCCGCGCGTCCACGGCTCGCGCGGCAATTTCTCACCGAGGGCATCGTGATCGCGCTCGTTGGGGGAACGCTCGGAATGTTCGTGTCGTGGGCCGGCGTCGTAGCGACACGCGCGTGGGCGCCGCCATCGCTCGGCCTCGTCGCGGGCGTCTCGCTCAATGGAGGCGTGCTTGCCTTCGCACTCGCGACGACGATCGGCACGGTGCTCCTGTTCGCCATCGCCCCGGCGCTCGTTGCCACACGCGTGAACGCGAACGAGGCGCTCAAGGATGGCGGGCGCGGCGCGACGACGGGGCGAGCGCGGCCGCGTGCGCGCCAACTCCTGGTGGTGGGCGAGATCGCGCTCGCGGTCGTGTTGATCGTTGGCGGTGGGCTCATGATCCGAACCGTGCAAAGCATCATGGCGATCGACCCGGGCTTCCGGAGCGAGGGCGTGCTCACGATGGAGCTCTCCGCGCCCACATCGCGCTACCCGAACGGTGCACGCGTCGCGGGTTTCTTCGACGAGCTGCGGCATCGCGTCGAGAGGCTGCCCGGCGTGCAGCACGTAGCGGTGGCGCGCCTGCTCCCGCTCGCCGAGCAGATGGGAAACTGGGGCATGCGCGTCGAGGGATACACGGCGCCGCCGGGGATGGACACGCCGGGCGACTGGCAGATCGTCACACGCGGCTATTTCGAGACGTTGGGTCTGCACCTCGTCGCTGGTCGCTGGTTCGATGAGCGCGATCAGAACGGCACGCCGCCCGTCTTCGTCATCAGCCAGGCGCTTGCGAACAAGTATTTCGCCGGCCGCGGTCCGATCGGCGGGCGCATCCGGCTCATGAGCGACAGCACCCCGTGGGTAACGGTGATCGGTGTCGTTCGCGACGTCGAGCACAACGCGCTCACTGCGGCGCCGAATCCGATGTTCTACGCCGTGCACTCGCAGTACCAGCAAGTGGGAGGGTTCACGCCGCGCACGATGAGCCTCGCCGTGCGCACGGTTGGCGACCCGCTCGCGCTCGCGCGAACGGTTCGCGATCAGGTGCGCGCCCTCGACCCGCAGATGCCGGTGGCTCACGTACGAACGATGGATGACATCGTCGGCGCCTCGATCGCGCGCCAGCGCTTCTCGATGCTTCTCCTCGGCGCGTTCGGCGTGTTGGCGCTGGTGCTCGCCGTGGTCGGCATCTATGGAGTGGTGGCGCAGCTCGTCGCCGCGCGCAGACAGGAGTTCGGCGTGCGTGCGGCCCTGGGCGCGACGCCGAGAGCGCTCGTCCGGATTTCCCTGCGAGATGGTATTCGGCAGACGGCAGCGGGGCTCGTGATCGGCGCGCTCGCCTCGCTGCTTCTCACGCGTCTCATGCAGGGAATGGTGTACGGCGTGACGACGAGCGACCCCGTGACATTCGTGCTTGCGCTACTGATTACC
>DATHJR010000412.1:0-4705 GCA_035286525.1 Gemmatimonadaceae bacterium
TATTCGGATTCGAACAAGGACGGCGGATTTCTCACCTCGAACTGGGAGCTGTATCAGGCGCAGAAAAAGTTGGCGCGCACGGCGGCGGAGAGCGGGGTGGAGCTGTCGTTCTTTCACGGTCGCGGCGGGTCCGTGAGCCGGGGCGGGGCGCCGACGCATCGCGCGATCGCTGCGCAGCCGCCGGGCACGATCCGCGGACGGATGCGGACCACGGAGCAGGGCGAGGTCGTATCGTTCAAGTTCGGATATCAGGACGCGGCGCTGTATCAGCTCGAGTTGCTGGCGTCGAGCGTGCTCGAGTACTCGTTGCCGAGCGATGAGGCGGTGCCGGTGCCCGGGCTCGAGGAGGCGATGGAGGCGTTGAGCGGCGCGGCGTTCGCGGCGTATCGCGGACTCATCCAGCATCCCGGGCTGATCGAGTACTACACGGCCGCGACGCCGCTCGAGGAGCTGCAGCTGCTGAACATCGGTTCACGGCCGGCGCGCAGGGGCGGCACGCGCTCGCTGAGCGATCTGCGCGCGATCCCGTGGGTGTTTGCGTGGACGCAGAACCGCCATCTCGTTCCCGGGTGGTACGGCGTGGGGAGCGCGTTGAGCTCCTTTCTCTCCGTGCGCGGCGAGCGCGGCGAGGCGATGCTGCGCCGGATGTTCGCGGAGACGCCGATCTTTCGGCTGATCATTGATGAGGTGGAGAAGACGCTCGCGCAGGTGGACCTGTCGCTGGTGCGCGCGTATGCCGGCCTGGTGCCGAACGAGCTCGCGCGCGCGGGGGTGCTGGCACTGATCGAGGCGGAATACGAGCGCACCGTGAAGGCGGTGCTGCATCTCACGGGCGAGACGGCGCTGGCGGATCGGTTCCCGCAATTCCGGCGGCGCATGACGCGGCGGCTCGACATGCTCGAGCGCGCGCACTATGAGCAGATCGAGCTGCTGCGGCGGGTGCGGAAGCCGGCGGAAGGGAAGGCGGAGCACGAGGATGATCTGGCGGCGCTGCTGCTGTCGATCAATTGTATCGCGGCGGGGTTCGGGACGACGGGGTAACGGCGATGAATGCCCATGAAAGCGCTGACAACTTGATGAGACGACACAGACGGACAGGAAACTGACGCTAACGGAACTGCGACTCGGTTGCTCTCCGTCTTGTGTCCGTCTCACTTCGTCTGTGTCCGTATCCAAGTTGGTTAACGTGTGTGTTCCGCGCGACAGTGGCGAATGTGAATCGCAATCGCCCCGCTCTGGAGCGAAAAAAAAGACACTTGACATCTCCGTTCGATGCTTGTATTTAACATCTACGTTATTTAATCACTTAATTAAATACACGATGCCCTACGACCACCTGAGCACCACATTCGCCGCCCTTGCCGACCCCACCCGTCGCGCCATCCTCGCGCGCCTCGCCACCGGCGAAACCACAGTCAACGAGCTCGCCAAGCCCTTCGACATGAGCCTCCCCGCCGTCTCGCGGCACCTCAAGGTGCTCGAGCACGCCGGGCTCATCTCGCGAGGGCGCGACGCCCAGTGGCGCCCCGCCAAGCTCGAGGCCGCGCCGCTCGAGAAAGCATCCGCGTATATCGACAAGTACCGCCGCTTCTGGGACGAATCCTTCGATCGACTCGACGAATACATCACCGAGCTTCAGCTCAAGAACAAGGAGAAGAAGAATGCCCGCAAAAGAAAAGGAAACCGTTAGGACGAAGTCGGCGTCCAAGTCCACCAAGCCGCTCGAGCTCAGCATCACTCGCACCTTCATCGCGCCGCGCGAGCTCGTCTACAAGTGCTTCACCGAGCCCGAGCACGTGATGAAGTGGGGCGGTCCCCGCAGCTTCGTCATGCAGAACTTCACGCAGGACGTTCGCGTCGGCGGCAAATGGCGAGGGATGCTTCATTCCACCACCGGCAAGAAAGATCTCTGGCAGGGCGGTACGTTCCTGGAGATCGATCCGCCAAAGCACGTCTCCTACACCTTCGCGTGGGACGATGACAACGGAAATCCCGGAAACGAGACGATTGTGGTCATCGATTTAGAGGAAGTGGCCGGCTTCACGAAGCTCACCTTCAAGCAGTCCGGTTTTCCCACCGAGGGCGAGCGGGACGGGCACGTCGTCGGCTGGGGCGAAGCGTTGGACAAATTCGCGGAGTACTTCGCCTTGGTATCAAGGGGCGGAGCGAGGTGAGCTACTCGTCTCGACCGCGGACGATCTGCTCGCGGCCGGCCGGCCGATGCTTGGCCACGAGAATAGCGCCAAACCAATCCTGTCGTGTACATCCATCGCACTCATGACCAGCGATCATCTTTCGGGCACGCAGAGGCCGGCCTGGGGACTGCAAGGCGACTATTTCGATACCCACGGATTCGGCGTCGGCGGTCGTCGTCAAGCACTTCGGCGACTATTCAGGTTCGGTCGGAACATTCGGTTGGGACGGCGGATTCGGCACTTCGTGGTATTGCGATCCACGCGAGCATGTGGTGAGCATTCTGATGACGCAGGCGATGTGAATTTCACCGGCACGCCCAAGGGCCTGCCTCGGCTTTCGAACGACAGCCTGCCAGGCCATCGACTGACACAAACACGATCGCGAGAGAGCACGAATACATGTCGTTGTTCGAACCAGCGTCGCCTCTGTGGACCGCTCGGGCGCTCGCTGCGCTTCGAATCGCGGCGGGACTGATTTTTCTCATGGCGGGTACGATGAAGATGTTCGGTTTCCCGCCGCCGCCCACGTTCGGCCCGAAGCTCGTACTCATCCCCCCGATGTGGGAGCTGCACCTCGCCGCCATTCTCGAGATCGTGGGCGGCGTCGCGCTGCTCGCGGGGTTTCTCACCCGGCCCGTCGCCTTCATCCTCTCGGGCGAAATGGCCGTGGCATATTGGCAAGTGCACAACCCCATCTCGCCATTTCCAACGACGAGCGGCGGCATGCCAGCCGCGATCTTCTGCTTCGTGTTCCTCTACCTCGCGTTCGCCGGCGCCGGCGCGTGGAGCATCGACTCGATGATCGCGCGCTCGAGAAGCGGTGCCTCACTGTGACGGACATCGTCGTGCCGGTCGCGCACGCCGCATCCGATGACGTCCCGTTGCCGAGCGCGCCTGGCGCGCGCAAGTATGACCGCTCCATCGTCGAGGGACCGCTCGGTTCGGCGGTCTGGAAGCTCGCGTGGCCAACGATGATCACGAACATCATCGGCGGACTGCAGGGGATCATCGACCACATCATGGTCGGCCATCTCGTGGGCTTCACAGGCAACGCCGCTATCGGCGTGTCCTATCAGATCTTCATCGTCGTCATCGTCTTCATCACGTCGCTCTTCACCGGGATGAGCGTGCTCGTCTCCCGCTTCGCGGGCGCGGGAGACGAAGCGAAGGTCAATCGAACCGTCTATCAGGCATTTCTGACTGCGATCGGCATGTCGCTGTTCGTGATGGCGCCGGTCGGATTGTTCCTGGCGCCGTCGCTGCTCGACATGGTCAACGCCGCCCCTGAAGTCAAAGCGCAGGCGCTGCCGTTCCTCCGCATCATGTTCACGTTCAGCACCGGTCTGTTGCTTTTCTTCATGTTGAGCGGCGCGCTTCGCTCCGCCGGCGACGCGCGCACGCCGATGATTCTGGGCGTCACGATGACGGTGCTCAACATCGCGTTCAACGTGGTGCTCATCCGCGGTCTCGGGCCGATTCCCGCGTTCGGCACTGCGGGTGCCGCAATGGGGACGGTGACCGCAACCAGTCTCATCGGGGCGTACGCGCTCTACAAGCTGTGGAAGGGCGGCTGGGTGGTGCAATTCCCGCGCGGGCTCGGGTGGGGACCCGACTGGACGATCATCAAGTCGCTCTTCAAGTTCGGGCTGCCCACCGGCATCCAGGGGATCGCGATGAACATCGGCGGCGTGCTCATGCTGTCGTTCATCGGGTCGCTCGCGCAGAGCGCAGTCGCGCAAGCGGTGTTCACGGTCTCGTACTCCGAGCTCTTCTCGCTCATCACCTGGACCTCGATGGGGCTCATGGGCGCCGCCTCAGCGATGTCCGGTCAAAATCTCGGCGCCGGACATCCCGATCGCGCGGTCAAGGCCGTGCACATCGCGGCCCGAGTGGCTGCGATGTCCGCGGCATGCATCGGACTGGTCTTCTTCTTCTTTCCGCGCCAGCTGCTCGCGATCTTCGGAATGCACGACCCCGCGGTCATTGCGCTCGGGACGCAGCTCCTCCGGGTGCTCAGCCTGTCGGGCTTGTTCATTTCGGTGGCGCTCACCTACACGGGAGCGCTGCAGGGAACCGGCGACACGAAGAGCCCGCTCTACATCTCGATCGTGTCGCAGGTGATCATCCCGCTCGGGATCTGCTTCACGATTCGGCACACAGGCACGCTTCAGCCGATACACATCTGGGTGGCGATCCTCATCGGACACGCGACGCGATGCCTGTTGAGCGTGTGGCGATTCAATCAGGGCAAGTGGCGCGGCATCCGCGTGGACATCGCGCCGGCCTCGCGCTAGACCAGCTTCTCGCGCACGCGCGCTGCCGCCGGGATCTGCTTCTCGTATTCCACCGCAGCCGCCGTGCGGTTATTCACGCCGAGCTTCTGGAAGAGATTCTGCGTGTGGAACTTCACGGTGCTCGCGCTGACACCGAGCTGCGCCGCGATGACGCCATTCGAGAGGCCGGCGGCGAGGAGCGCCCACACCTCGCGCTCACGGTCGCTCAACGAGCCT
>DATHJR010000413.1:0-12018 GCA_035286525.1 Gemmatimonadaceae bacterium
TAGATCACCGCCTCGCCGTACGCATCGAAGGGCGCCTTCGACGGATCGAAGTGGTGATCGAACAGCACGATCTTCCCCTTCGCCTGCTCCGCGTGCGCGTGCAAGTCCGCGAAGTCGTTCACCACGAGCACGTCCGCGGTGATCCCGCCCGGCGGCGTGCCCACGCTGCGTCCGAGGCCGAGCATGTGCAGCGGCGCGCGGTGGGGCGCCAGCAGCATCGCTGATTCGCGACCGCGAACCCAGTGCGGCACCATCACGGGCTCGGTGTGCACGTTGTCGAGTCCGTCTTTTTTCATCGCCGCCACGATCCAGTCGATCGCACCCTCGAGACTCGCCGAGCCGACGGGACGATTGCCGAAGGTGTCGACGAGCTCCGCGAGGCGGTTCCACGCGGCGCTATCCTTCAGCGCGCCATCGATGAGCTTGTCGGCAGGCGCAGATTGCGCCCGCAGCGGTGCCAGGGCGACGGCGATGGCGACGATCACTGCGCAATACGGCGCGACGGCGCGCCTGGAATGAGCGGACATGTCGTTCGGAAGGGGAAGACGTTGGCGGGGCGATCTTCCAAACTACGCCCGTGCGCACGCGGCGGAAATGTCACGATTCCCCTCCAGCGGGTTGCGGGCACGCGCCGTGCGCGTCGAAGATGCATGACCCCCGCAGCCATCGCCTCCGGCAAATTCCCGACGGGAGAACGTGGGCGCACGCGCTCCTTCGCGGACTCGTGGTGCGCCGTGAGCGAGTCGCTCGTTCGCGGGCTCGCGCACGGGCTGAGCAACCGCATCGCCACCATCGGCACGATCGCCGAGCTGCTCCGCGTTCACGGGGACGACCCGATTGCGATGTCCGACATGCTCGCCGGCGAGACGCGGCAGCTCGAGGATCTGCTCGAGCAGATGCGCGCGCTCTCGACGCGCTACACGGCGCGACAGGAGGCCTTTCGTCTTTCAGATGCTGTTGCCGGTGCCATGGCGCTCCACAGCTATCACCCGGACCGCCGCTCGATCGCCATCACCATCGAGCCCGGCGACGAGTCGCGCCCCGTACTCGGCGACGTCATCCGGCTCCAGCGCGAGATGATCCTGCTTCTCGATGCCGCGACGAACGCCGCGCTCGCGCACGCGTCGCGCGCGGTGCGCGTGCGATTCGGATTGCACGGGCGGGTGGGTGTCGTGCGCCTGCTGGTCGGCGACGCCGCGCCCACGGGCGCGCTCCCCGAATGCGCGCCTGGTGACATCGCCATGGGCGTCGAGGAGAGCGACGCCGGTACTGCCTACCTGCTCGTCATTCCAGCGCTCGGCGCGGGAGCGTAGCGGTCAGGCTACCAGCGCGCGCAGCGAGGAGAGCTCGCCGCGAAGCTTGCCGATCGCCTTCTGCCGAATCTGCGAGACGCGACTCTCCGTTACCTCGAGTACCGCCGCGATCTCGTGCAGCTTGAGCTCCTCGAAATAGTAGAGCGTCAGCACCGTCCGCTCCTGCTGCGACAGTCGCAGAATCGTCTCGCGGAGAATCGCGCTTTCCTGGTCGAGCGTAATTCGATCCTCGACCGTTCCACGCTCCTCGGCCGCCAACGCCTGCACGTGCGGCACTTCCTCGTTGTCGTCGTTGTTCGCGCCGTCGAGCGCGACGCGCATGGTGCCTTCCGCCTCCGCCTCGAGCTTCCACAGTCCCGGCAGGTCGAGCCCCAGCGATTCCGCCACTTCCTCCGCCATGGGCTCGCGGCCGAGCTGGTGTCGCAGCGCCTCGCGCGCGGTGGAGAGCGTGCGAGTGCGGCGGCGCATCGACGAGGGCACGTGATCGATTCGACGGAGCTCATCGAGTATCGCTCCTCGAATCCTGGGCACCGCAAAGGTACTGAACGCAAGACCTCGACTCGCATCGAACCGATCGAGCGCCTCAATGAGCCCCATGGTGCCCGCGCTGATCAGCTCGTCGAGCTCGATGTCGGATGACACACGGCGGAGGATCTGCCGCGAGACATGGTGCACCAAACTGATGTGCTCGGCTAACAGCGTCTCTCGTGCCGCCGTGTCACCAGCGGTGAAGGCCTGCCACAGGGTCATTTCCGCCATGTTCGCTCCATTGATTGCATGCTCGCCGCGTCCGTTCAGGTGCCTCTTCTTCCGTCTGTAAAAGCAATTGGAAGCCCATCTGGCGGGCACAGAAAAATGGCGCAAAACCCAGGTTTTGCGCCATTTGGCGTCGGAGCGAAAGTCGTTGTGGCACAGCGTGTTACGGACTAGTCAACTCAGTAAAAGACGCGAGACAGGTCACGATTAGGATCGTCTACCAAATCCGGCATGGAATGCCGCTCGGCATCAACTACCCCAATGCCGGCGGTCATCTTTGCCGTTGGTCGGATTCAGGCCTACGCCGCTCGTGGCGCTCCCTCGGTTCCGAGGCTCCGCATTACCGGAAGGAGTCCCGAAACGGGAAGAGGCTTCGAGTAGAAATAGCCCTGCGCGTCGTCGCATCCCCTGCTGAACAGCAGATCGCGATGGGCGGCGGTTTCTACTCCTTCCGCCACCACCTTGATGCGCAGCCCGCTGGCGAGCGCGATAACGGCGTTGGTGACCGCGCTGCTGTCGGAGCTCCTCGTCATGTTCCGCACGAACGATTGATCGATCTTGAGACGATCCACCGGAAAGCGAAGGATGTAGGACATGCTGGAGAAGCCCGTGCCGAAGTCATCGATCGCCACGTGGACCCCCAGCGCGCGAATCTCTTCCAGCACGCGCATCGCCTTCGCGGAATCGCTGACCAGGATGTTCTCCGTGATCTCGAGCTCGAGCGTTTCCGGATCGAGGTCGCACTCCAGCAAGATCTCCCCAATTACTTTCGGCAGACTGTCCTCGTGAAACTGTCGCGGCGAGATGTTCACGGCGATCGTGAGCGGCTTGCCGGTTTGGAGCTGGAGCTTCTTGCCCTCCCGGCACGCGGTGCGAAGCACCCACTCGCCGATCGGCACGATCAGCCCATTGGCCTCGGCGAGTGAAATGAAGTCGCTCGGCATGACGAGCCCGAGCTTCGGACTCCTCCAGCGCAGGAGAGCCTCGACGCCCGTCGCCTGCCCCGTTCGCATCGACACCTGCGGCTGGTACACCACCTCGAACTCGCCGAGCGCGAGCGCGCGCTGGAGCCCAACCTCGAGGTGCCTTTTCCTCGATGAGGCGATCGCCATGTCGGAAGTGAACGACTTGTAGCAGTTTCGGCCGTCCGCCTTCGCCTGGTACATCGCCGTGTCGGCGTTGTTCATGATCGATTCGACGCTGTACCCGCCCTCGGGATAGATGCAGATCCCGATGCTCGCGGAGGAAGTCAGCGTATGCGTCCCAATGAGAAAGGGGCCGCGGAGGCCGAGGAGAATTTTTTCCGCCAGGGCTTCCGCGTTCCTGATCGAGTGCACGTCTTCGAGGAGGATCACGAACTCATCGCCGCCCATGCGCGCTACCGTGTCGGAATCCCGCACGGAATGCTGGAGGAAGGTGGCAATCTGGACGAGCAGTTGATCTCCGACGTGATGTCCCAGGAGATCGTTCACCCGCTTGAATCCGTCCAGGTCGACCATGATCACGGCTCCCTTCCGATGATACCGGCAGGCGGCCGCAAGCGAGAGGGTCATTCTGTCGTTCAGGAGGATGCGCGTCGGCAGACCGGTCAACGCGTCGTGGTGGGCGAGATGCGAGATATAGCTCTCCATGCGTTTGCGCTCCGTGATGTCGTACGCAACCAGAATGAGGCCGATCATCTCGCCCTCGGGGGTCGTGAGTCCGCTCACAGTCAGCTGCACGTCGAGCGTCGAGCCATCCCTTCGGACGAACGTCCATTCCGCCTCTTCGACGAGGCCTCGCTCGGGCTTCGCTTGCAAGACCTCCAACCCGGGCGCGATGTACGCGCCCAGCTCTTCGGTCAGCGCAGACGCGCGAAGCGTCAACTCCTTCTGATCGAGGAAGAGCAGAGGACTTCCGCTGTCGATCAGCTCGAGATTGTCGTACCCGAGCATGCGCATCGCGGCCGGATTCATCGATGTGATCGTTCCGTCGATATCGGTGACCAGCGTGGCGAAAGGCGAGCTGACGACGATGGATTTCTTGAACGATGCGAACTTCACGAGCTTCAGTTCGCTCTCCATTCGCGCGCTGATGTTCGAGGCCGTGATGGCGACGCCGTCGTCGAGCTTCACCACGCGGTAGTGAAGCCACGACGCATTGATCCCCGGCGCATTGATCGCAAATTCCTCTTCGATCGATTCGCCGCTGTCCACGACGCGCTTGTACTTGTCGAAGAAGCCATCGGCTTTATTCACAGGCAACGCTTCGTCGAGCAGCCTGCCGCGCATGCCTTCCGGTGTTCCCGAGATCAGCTTCGCCGCATTCTCGTTCAGGTAGGCGAAGCGAAAATCGACGATCTCCCCGCTCTCATCACGAACGCTGTCGAAAATGAACAGCGCGTCGTTGCTCATCTCCGAAACGGCGAGGAATCGTCGCTCGAAATGCCGGGACAGCGAGTCGTTCTCGAGGAGGACTCTGAGCGTCGAGACGAGGGCGGTCGGGAGCCAGAATGTTCGCGCGCTCGCGCGCTCGCGGCGCAGCAGCCACGGGAGGGTCACAGCCAGGCCGGCGCCGAGGAGCAGAATCGCGGGATTGGCGAGCGCGGCTGTTGCGACGTTCGACACCAGGACTCCCGGAGCACATGATGCCGAAATCGACGATTGGCTAGGCGAACAGAGGCAAATACCGATCCCTGCAGCGGACTACGTTTTCATCTTCCGCGCGATCGATGTGCGGTGCGCTGACTGTTCGATAACATTTTGCGTGTGATAGAGTTGCAAGAAGCGATGGAGCGGCGACGGATCGTCTCAGCCTACGACTTGGATCGACGTTGGAACCGGCACGTTCGTCCGAACGGCATACTCTGCCGCGGTCGCGCCGGTCAAAGCTGCCGCAGCAAACCGGGAACGCGGCGCGGAAAAGGGACCACCGACGCAGGCAGGCGACCGGGCCCGTTCAGCTTGTTTCTCAGCGTTCGTACGCTGATCCCCAGGAGCTCCGCGGCCTTCGTGCGATTGTTGCCAGCCGCAGCGAGCGCGTGCTGGATGAGAACCGCCTCGGCCTCTCCGACGTCCAGCGTGTGGAGGACGATACCGCCCTCGCGTGCCTCCGGAGACTCCGGCGCAATCTGCGGCGCGCCCCCTCCGGGGACGTTCGCCGGCGGGCCCAATCGCTGGCCTTCGAACGACCGCACGCCGAGGATCGGGCCGGAGCTGAGAATGACGGCGCGCTCGACGGCGTGCTCGAGCTCGCGAACGTTCCCCGGCCACGGATACCGCTGCAGGAGCTGGATCGCCTCCGGCTCGATGGTCGTGATCGATTTGCCCACCTCTCGCGCGGCCCGCATCGCGAATCGGTAGGCGAGCATCGGTATGTCCTCGAGTCGCTCGCGCAGCGCGGGAATGCGCAGCGGAATCACGCTCAGCCTGAAGTAGAGATCCTGCCGGAAGCGGCCGGCCGCCGCATCGGCGGCGAGATCGCGATTCGACGTCGCAATCACTCTCACATCGACGCGGATGGTGCTCGTGCCGCCAACGCGCTCGAACTCCTGCTCCTGCAGCACCCGGAGGATTTTTGCCTGCAGGTCGAGCCTCATTTCCGAGATTTCATCGAGTAGCAGCGTTCCGCGATTTGCTCTCTCGAACGCTCCTTCTACGCGCTTGATGGCCCCGGTGAAAGCACCCTTCTCGTGGCCGAAGAGTGCACTCTCGATCAATCCCTCGGGCAGCGCCGCACAATTGAGCTTGATGAACGGTTTGTCGTGGCGGTCGCTCATGTCGTGAAGCGCGCGGGCGAACAATTCCTTCCCCGTGCCCGACTCGCCGAGGAGGAGCACGGTGGCGCGCGTGGGCGCGGCGGTGGCAACCGACTGGAGGGCATGCCGCATGACCGCGCTGTCGCCGAGGATCTGGCGCTCGTTGCGTACGAGACTCATCTCGCGGCGAAGCGTCGCGTTTTCCTTGCGCAGTCGCACGAGCTCGAGCGCCTGCTCGACGGCGAGCCTCAGCTGCTCCGGCCGCACGGGCTTCGTGATGTAGTCCACCGCACCGGCCTTGATCGACGCCACCGCGTGCTCGATGCTCGCGTATCCGGTGAGCATGATCAATGGAATGTCGAACCCTTCGCTCGTGAGCAGCTCGAGGAATTCGAGTCCCGACAGTCCCGGCATCTTGTAGTCGGAGATGATCAGCTCGATGCCCCCGAGCGCGAGCTTCTGCAGTGCCTCGGGGACGTTTCTGGCGCCGACCGTCTCGTGCCCGGCCTCTCGCAGCGTGTGCTCGACGATCATCGAGACGCTGGGCTCGTCATCAACACACAGAATCGACATGTACGGCGCAACGATAAGGGGGCTGGCGCTATCGGTATCGGCTGTCATTCCTTTGACGCCACCGGCGACCGCCCGGCAACAATTTCCGCCTCAAGCTTTCGTGTTGCCGACCGATATTCCCCTACATGGAGGCCAACATGACTGAGGGAAAAGACGATGCGCGCCGGGATAACCGGGGAAAGGACGCGCGGGCGATCGGTTCGCGCACTTTGCGGACGCGATTGACGCCTGAGCGGACCGCCGAAATTCGGCAGCGCATTCTCGAGCGGGCGTACGACAGCCCCCAGATCGCGGATACCGTGGCACGCCGAATCATCCGTCAGGGCGACGTCTAAGTCGTCGAGGGCGGCGTCGTGGCTTGAGCGTGCAGCATCTCCTCTATCTTCGCGATGAGCGTCGAAGGCGAGAAAGGCTTCTGCAGGTATTCCGATCCCGCAACGACGCTCCCCTCACGAATCACCTCGTCGTCCGAAAATCCGGACACGAAGAGCAGCCGGCTGTTGGGTCGCAGATCGCGCAGCTGGAGTGCCATTTCGCGTCCGCCCATGGTCGGCATCACGATGTCGGAGACGACAAGGTCGATCGTGCCCTCGTGCTGCTCGCACTGAATCAGCGCGTGGGCGCCGTGCTCCGCTTCGAGCACGTTGTAGCCGCTGCGCTCGAGTAGCCTGCGCATCAATCCGCGAAGCGCCGCCTCATCCTCGACCAGCAGGATCGTAGGCGCGTCGTCCGACGCGGTGCGCTCTGCGCGCACGACCCGTCGCGCCTCGACCGGTTCTTCGACGACCGGAAGGTAGATCGTGAACGCGGCCCCCTGGTCGGGCAAGCTTCGCACGAATATGTAGCCGCCGCTTTGCTTCACGATTCCGTACACCGCCGACAGACCCAGTCCGGTTCCCGTCGCGCGCTCCTTGGTCGTGTAGAATGGCTCGAAGATCCTGTCGTGGATCTCGCGCGGGATGCCGCGACCGCTGTCTTCAACGGTGAGCCAGCCGTACTCGCCCGCGACGATCGGCACATCGCCGCCGGTCGGATCGCGCTCGAGGCGTCCCATCCCCGTCCGCAGCGTCACCCTGCCACCGGCCGGCGTCGCCTCGCGTGCGTTGACGACGAGATGAATCAGCGCCTGCTCGAGCTGCTCGGGGTCGGCACGCACGTGAATCGGCCTCTGCCCGAGGTGGAGCGACAGGGCGACAGAGTCGCCCGCGATGCCAACCAGCATGTGCTCCGCCGCCCGCGCCACCGCGTCCAGGTCGACGTCGTGTGGCAGAAGCACCTGTTGCCGCGTGAACGCGAGGAGTTGGCGCGTGAGCTCCGCCGCACGGGTGGACGCGTCCTCGATGGCGCGCACGTCCACGTTTCGCGCATCGCCGGGTGCGAGCGAGTCCGAGATGAGCACGCAGCTGCACCTGATGGCCGCCAGAATATTGTTGAAGTCGTGCGCCAGTCCGCCCGCGAGACGGGCCACCGTCTCGAGCTTGACGCCCTGCACGACCTGTCGCTCGAGCCGCTTGCGGCTGCCGAGGTCCGTCCCGAGCTCGACCATCAGATTGCTCGAGTGCGCGGGGGAAAAGAGTTGCACGCGAACCGAGAGGTTGGCGATGCCGCCCTCGCGAGTGCGGCGGGCGATCTCCCGTGGCCGGGGGCCTGCGTCGGGTTCGGCCATCGGGAAGGGGGCGGTCTTCCCGAGTACCTCCGCCGCGCGCCATCCGAGCACCCGCTCCGCCTCGGCGTTCCAGAGGACGATCCGGCCGGCACCATCCCACGCGATCACGGAGAGAGGCGCCAGGTCCAGAATCGACGAAAGGAGTGCCGCGTCGCTCGACCGCGGGAGGTGCGAAGACTCGTTCACGCGCTCGCGTTCTCCCTCGACAGGGCACAAGCCCCGCGTTTGCTTCCACTGCGTACCGATTGTCAACGCTAGTCGTTTACCACCGACCCTGCTACCCGCCCCCACATGCATCCGATCTGGACCGACTTATTCACGCCGGGCGAGCCGCTCATCGCCAAGGTCGTTCGCACCATCATCGTGTACTTCTTCCTGCTTCTCGGGCTCAGGCTCGCCGGAAAGCGCGAGCTCGGACAGTTCAATCCGTTCGACCTCGTCGTACTGCTCGTGTTGTCCAACACGCTGCAGAACGCGATCATCGGCAATGACAATTCGGTCACCGGTGGCATCGTCGGCGCGGCGCTTCTGCTCGTGCTGAACTACGGCATCGTGCGATTTCTCTTCCTGCATCCGAAGATCGACACGATCGCGGAGGGCGACAACGTCGTGCTCGTGCTGCACGGAGAGCTGCTCGAGGACGCGCTCAAGAGGCAGCTCATCACGAAGGCTGAGCTGCTGTCGGCGGCGCGCCGACAGGGAATCGACAGTGTGGGCGAGATCGAGTGCGCGCGACTCGAGGTCGGAGGCGAGCTCACCTTCGTGCTGAAGCATCCGACGAGCGATGAGTTCTGGCGCAAGGATGCGATGGAGCGGCTCAAGCACATCGAGGAGCTGCTGTCCCAGCGCCGCTGATCTCAGCGCAGCCATTCGTCGACGTGGGCGGCGACGAACTCGTCGTCCGTGAGCTCGGGGTGTACGCGCGTGGCGCGCTCGATCTCCTCGAGCTGGCCCTCCGATAGCCCCTCGTTCGGGTCGAGGCACCAGATTCCGGCGAGCAGTCGCTGGCGACGCAGAATCTCGTGCAGCCCCGCGATGCAGCCGGCGAAGGCGTGCCGCACATCGAAAAGCGCGCCGTTCGCGTCGGTGAGTGCGGCCGCGCGCGTGAGCCAGCCTCCGTTGATCGTGGCCGTGTCGCGTGCGACGCGGATCTCCTCCAGCATCTCGACTGCGCGATGCGTCCACACCGACCACTGGCCCAGCAACCCGCCCACGATCCGCGGCGCGCGCTCGCTGTGGCCGAGCCGCGGGAAATCGGTGAGCAGGTCGAGTACGATCTGGTCGTCGTTTCCCGTGTAGAGCGCGATGTCGGTGCGGTCGGAATCCGCCACCGCGCGGACGACGTCCAGCGTCTGATAGCGGTTGAAGGGCGCGATCTTGATCGCGACCACCTGCGGAATTTGCGCGAAGCCGCGCCAGAATTCGTAGCGAAGCACGCGGCCTCCAACCGCCGGTTGCAGGTAGAAGCCGAACAGCGGGAGGATCTCGCCGATCTCGCGGCAGTGCTCGAGGAGCTTCGGCTCGGATGCGTCGTGCAACGCGCCAAGGCTGACCAGCGCGGCGTCGTATCCAAGGTCGTGCGCGAGTCGTGCCTCGGCGAGCGCCTGCTTCGTGTCGCCACACACGCCGGCGATGCGCGCGAATGGACGCGGGTCGGCGCGCAGCGACGCCGCGGCGGTCTCCGCGGCGAGAGCGAGCACCGGTGCGAGAAGCCCGTGCTTTCGATCGCGAATCTGGAACTGCGTGGTGTGCACGCCCACCGCGATGCCGCCCGCGCCCGCCGCCACGTAGTAGCGCGTGAGCGCGCGCTGGTGACGCTCGTCGAGCGTGCGCGCGGCGGTGAGGGCGAGCGGGTGCGCGGGAATCACCTGCCCGCGCGCGAGGTGGCTCCGGATGTCGGTCACGCTCAGAACGCGCCCGTGCGCTCTTCGAAGTGGGTCGGCTTGCCGAGCAGTGGATGTCCCGCCAGCAGCCAGCTCGCGACCCATTCGAGCAGCGTGGCGGTCGACACCGACGGTGGGCCGAACAGCGAATGCGCGAGCGTTGCGTTGCTGAGCAGCGCGTCGGGCGCCTCGGCTCCGGTAAAGATGGGAGCGCGACCGAACATCGCCCCGAAGAGGGCGGCGATCTCGCGCACGGCAAGCGTCTCACGGCCGGTGACGTTCACGATGAAGGGATGCGCCGCGCTCGCGTGCCCGAGGCATCGGAGCGCCCAGTCATTCGCGTCGCCCTGCCAGATGACGTTGACGTGGCCCATTCGCAGGTCGACGGGATCGCCGCGCAGGACGCGCGACGCGATGTCGACGAGCACGCCGTAACGGAGGTCGACCGCGTAGTTGAGGCGCACGATGGCGACCGGCGTCTCGCGTCGCGCAGCCGCATCCTCGAATACGCGCTCGCGCCCGAGACAGCTCATGGCGTATTCGCCGACGGGCGCCGGCGCGTCGCCCTCGCGCGAGCCGCCGTCGCGTACCGGGCTCAGTGCGTAGACGTTTCCGGTCGAGAACGCGACGATCCTGGATGTCTCGTAGCGCTCGGCCGCGATCGACGGGAGCACCACGTTCATCGCCCACGTCGACGAGGGCGCGTCGCGCGTGCCGAACTTCTGGCCCGCCATGAAGATCACGTTCGGCGCATCGGGAAGCGCGGTGACGGCCGCTCGGTCGAGCAGATTGCACTTGATGGTCTCGATCCCCGCGGCGCGCAGCGACTGTTCCGCCTTCGCGGACGAGAAGCGCGACGCCGCGATTACGCGATCGCGGCGCCCCAGCGCATCGACGGCGCGCCTCGCCATGCGCGCGAGCGTGGGTCCCATTTTTCCCGCCGCGCCGAGGACGAGAATGTCGCCCGGCGTGGTACGCAGCGCGTCGAGCAGAGCGGGCGACGGCGCGGAGAGTGCCTCCTCCAGCTCGGCCTCGCTGGCGAAGCTCACGCGCGCAGGTGGTCGGGCTGCCACTCGCGGATGGCTCGTTTCACTTCGCGGCCTGTCGCGAGCTCGTTGGAGCGCACGCGTGTGATGAGCGCGGGGAGCTCGGCGTCCGACGCGAAGCGCAGCGCGACCAACTTGCCCACGGTCAGGCTCGCGAGCGCATCGGCCGCGGCCGCGGCGCCCAGGAGGCGCTCGAGGCGCAACGTCATTTCGAGGCGAATCACGCGGTCTTGCACGCTCAGGATCATCGTGCGCGTCGCGTAGAGGGCCGCGTTCACTCCCGCGGCGAGCACGACGCCGGCGGCCGTCGCGAGCGAGGGCGCGCGAACGAGCGCGTAGAGCGAATAGAGGAGAAAGAGCGCGAGCAACGGCGCCGCCATGAAATGGAAGCGCGGGAAGTAGCGCGTGTGGTTCTCAAAGTTCTGCGGTCGAGTCGCCATGCTGGTCACCGATGGGGGAAGTAAGGTCGTGTCACGCGGCGAAGCGGTCGGCGTTGGCGGCGTAGCTCTTGACGCGCGCGACCATCGCCGTGAGTCCGGTCTCGCGCGCGCCGAGCCCGATGTTCTCCATCATGGTGCGAACGAAATCGGGCGGGATGGCGAGCGTGGTAGCCGGCGGCTGATCGTTGATGGCAGTGAACAGGATCGAGAGAAAGGCGGCGATCGTCGGCGACTGGCGAATGTTCACGTCGGCGAAAAAATGGAGCTTGCCGTCGCGATACTCGGGAAAGATGTCGACGCGAGTCTGGCATTCGGGGATGATGAAGTTCGTCCGGTCGATCGCCTCGTATCGCTCGGGCAGCGGCTCGAGTCTCTTCGCGTACGAGAGAAGCGCCTGCATTTTCTCCTCACGCCCGAATGTGCGAAATTGCTTCAGCACACGATCGATGCTCGGCGGAACGGGGAGCGAGGCGTGTTCGTCGGTCATGGTGAAGACTAACCGGGCTCGATGTGTGCGGGGAGCGGGCGTTGGCCGAGGGAATGCTCGCGGCTAGCCTTCACAACGCGCGGGGACGAATGGGCGCGGTCATTCAATCCGGAGCAGA
>DATHJR010000414.1:0-8730 GCA_035286525.1 Gemmatimonadaceae bacterium
ATCTGTCCGAGGCAAGCGATGCCAAACGGCCCCGCATTCAGGTAGGAGATCCGTTTACAGAAAAGCTCCTGCTGGAAGCGAGCCTGGAGTTGATCAAGAGCGGACACATCGTGGCGATTCAGGACATGGGCGCAGCGGGACTCACGTCGTCGTCGGCCGAGATGGCGGCGCGCGGCGATGTCGGCGTGAGTATCGATACGTCGAAGGTGCCGGTGCGCGAGGAAGGCATGTCGCCGTACGAGATTCTGCTCAGCGAGTCGCAGGAGCGCATGCTCGTCGTCGCGAAAAAGGGGCACGAGGCGCAGGTGCGCGCTATCCTTGAGAAGTGGGATCTGAGCGCAGCGGTCATCGGCGAGGTGATTGCCGAGCCCGTCTATCGCGTCACCGAGGGAGACCGCGTGGTGGCGGAGTTTCCGGGCTCGCAGTTGGTGAGCGATTGCCCGATGTACAATCCGCCGGCAATGGAAGATCCGGCGGTCGCGAAGCTGCGTGCGCGCGACGTTCACGCGATCGCCGAGCGTCGCGAGGAAGCGGATCCGATGTGGACGCTCGAGCGGCTGCTCTCCTCGCCGACCATCGCGAGCAAGCGGTGGGCGTATCGCCAGTATGACTCGACGGTGCGCACGAGCACCGTGCTGCGTCCCGGCGATGGAGACGCCGCCGTCATTCGGATCCGGCATACCGACCGCGCGATCGCGCTCAAGACGGATTGCAACGGCCGCTACGTGTCGCTCGACCCGCGGGTCGGGACCCAACTCGCGGTGGCCGAGGCGGCGCGCAACGTGGCGTGCACGGGCGCGCGGCCGATGGCGATCACGAATTGTCTCAACTTCGGAAACCCGAAGCGCCCTGAGGTCTACTTCCAGTTCACGCAGGCGGTTCGCGGCATGGGCGAGGCGTGCGTCGCGCTCGGTACCCCAGTAACGGGCGGCAACGTCTCGTTCTACAACGAGAATCCGCGCGGTGCCGTGCATCCCACGCCGGTGGTCGGGATGGTCGGTCTCATCGACTCGCTGGCGCACATCACGCGCTCCGGCTTCACCACGGAGGGCGACGCCATCGTCCTCCTCGGCGAGCCCACCGACGAGCTGGGTGGCAGCGAATATCTCGCGCGCATTCACGATGTGGTGGCTGGTGCCCCGCCCCGCTGCGATCTCGCGCGCGAGAAGGCCACCATCGATGCCCTTATGGACGCGATCCGCTCCGGCGTCGTTCGCTCGGCGCACGACTGCAGCGACGGTGGATTGGCGGTTGCGATGGCCGAATGCTGCATCGCCGATGAGGACGGAACGATCGGAGCAGAAATCGAGTTGAGTAAGTGGAGCGTGCTGCCCCTGCGCGCGCTGCTGTTCGGCGAGGCGCAGGCGCGAATCATCGTGAGTACACCGGAATCTGCAACGGTGCTCGAGCTCGCCCGCAAGTACGGCGTCCCGGCGCGCGTAGTCGGTCAGGTGCGCAAGCGTGATCAGGGGCTCAAGATCCGCATCGGAGAGCGCGTGTTGCACGCTCCACTCGAGCGGCTCGCGAACGCCTATCACGACGCAATTCCGGCCATCATGAGTGCATCCATCGCGGAGCTCGCGGTGCTCGAGCAACATCCCCAACCATCTGGCGCCTAGAACATGTGTGGAATATTCGGCGTGCGCGGCGTGCAGGATGCCGGCGCGCTCGTGCATCTTGGTTTGTATTCACTGCAGCATCGCGGGCAGGAATCGGCGGGCATCGTCGCTATCGACGATGACGGCCAGGCCCGCGCGGTGCGCAGCATGGGACTCGTCTCCGAAGGGCTGAGCGCGGAGCAGACCGCGGCGCTCAATGGTATGCTCGCGATCGGCCACACGCGGTATAGCACCGCGGGGTCATCGACCATCGAGAACGCGCAGCCCATTCTCGCGCGGTTTCGCGACGGCAACATCTCGCTGGCGCACAACGGCAACATCGTCAACGCCACCGAGCTGCGCCGGGAGCTCGAGGATCAGGGTGCGATCTTCTCCGGATCGATGGACTCGGAGATTCTCGTGCATCGCATCGCGCGGTCGCGCTGCGAGCGCCCCGAGGACAAGCTCGCGGAGGCGCTGCGCGGCGTCGAAGGCGCGTACTGCCTCGCCGTGACGATCGGGGACACGCTCCTCGCCGCGCGCGATTCTCACGGCTGGCGCCCGCTTTCTCTGGGCACGCTCGCGGACGGTTACGTGTTCGCGTCGGAGACCTGCGCGCTCGACATCGTCGGCGCGACGCATCTGCGCGACGTCGAGCCGGGCGAGATCGTGATCATCGACTCGAACGGTCTTCGCTCGATCAAGCTTCCCGAGCGCGTGGATCTGAAGCGCTGCGTGTTCGAGTACGTCTACTTCGCGCGCCCCGACAGCCGCATCTTCGATGGCGGATCCGTCGACCACGCTCGGCGCGAGCTGGGCCGCCAGCTCGGCCGCGAGTGCCCCGCGCCAATGGCCGATCTCGTGTTCGGGGTTCCCGACTCCGCCAACGCGGCGGCGCTCGGATTCGCCGAGGAGACCGGACTGCCGCTCGAGTTCGCGCTCATCCGCAATCACTATGTAGGGCGTACATTCATCCAGCCGAGTCAGGCGGGGCGCGTGCAGAAGGTGAAGGTCAAGTACAACCCGGTGCGCGAGGTCCTCGACGGCAAGAGCGTCGTGATGGTCGACGACTCAATCGTTCGCGGCACGACCACGCGCGGGCTCGTGGCGCTGGTGCGACAGGCCGGCGCGCGCGAGGTTCACATGCGCATCTCCTCGCCCCCGGTGACGGGTCCGTGTTACTACGGCATCGACACCCCCTCGCGCGAAGAGCTGATCGGAGCGAACATGACGATCAAGCAGATCGCCGATCATATTGGTGTCGATTCGCTCGGCTATCTGTCCCGCGACGGGATGTTGAAGTCGGTTCCGGGGGGCCCGCACGGCTTTTGCCACGCGTGCTTCTCGGGTGATTATCCAACGCCCCCGCCCACGGATCCTCACAAGCTTCGGTTCGGCTGCGGATGCTGACGCCGCTGCCCGGCCGCGGCTTCTGACACGAGGCTCGGACCAGACGCGTGCTCGTATACTTTTTTGGCAGCGGTACCGCGGACGGCACGCGGGAGATGAAGGCGGTGCTGGGTGGCAAGGGCGCGAATCTGGCCGAGATGACGAATCTCGGCGTTCCCGTGCCCCCCGGCTTCACGATCGCGTGCTCGGCCTGCCTCGACTATCTGCGCGGCGGCGGCACCAGCGCCGAGCTCGAGGCCGAGATTGAGAAGAACCTCTCGCGCCTCGAGGAGGTGTCCGGCCGCGGCTTCGGTGATCCGAAGAACCCCTTGCTCGTCTCGGTTCGTTCGGGCGCGCCGGTATCGATGCCCGGCATGATGGAGACGATTCTCAACCTCGGCCTCAACGATCGCACTGTCATCGGACTCGCGCAGCAGAGCGGGAACGCTCGCTTCGCCTACGACTCCTACCGCCGCTTCCTCCAGATGTACGGCGACGTCGTGCTCAATGTGCCGATGCACGACTTCGAGCACCTGCTCAAGTCGAAGCGCCTCACGAACGACGCGGAAAATGACGCCGATCTCCCGGAGGAGGCACTCAGGAACCTCGTCGAGGAGTACAAGGCGCTGGTGCGAAATCGCACTGGCGCCGATTTTCCGATGGAGCCCCGCGAGCAGCTGAAAGGCGCGATCGAGGCTGTGTGGCGCTCGTGGACGCTCAAGAAGGCCGTCGACTATCGTCGCCAGAACAACATCTCGGAATCGCTCGGCACCGCCGTTAACGTGGTGTCGATGGTGTTCGGCAATCTCGGGAACGACTCGGGCACAGGCGTTGCGTTCACGCGCGATCCCTCCACTGGCGAGAAGCGCTTCTACGGTGAGTTCCTCGTCAACGCGCAGGGCGAAGACGTCGTCGCCGGAATACGCACGCCGCTTCCCATCGAGCAGATGGCCACCCAGCTGCCGGGCGCGTACGCGGAGCTGCTCGAAACGCAGAACCGTCTCGAGCAGCACTATCGCGACATGCAGGACATCGAGTTCACGGTGGAGCGCGGCACCCTCTATCTGCTGCAGACGCGCACCGGCAAGCGCACAGCCGCCGCCGCGATCCGCATCGCCGACGAGATGGTCTCCGAGGGTGTGATCACGCAGCGCGAGGCCGTGCTGCGCGTCGACGCCGAGCAGCTCGATCAGCTGCTGCATCCGGTCATCGATCCGGCGGCGAGCGCGGAGCACATCGCGACGGGGCTCCCGGCGAGTCCGGGCGCCGCCAGCGGTCAGGCGGTCTTCGACCCCGATGTCGCGGAGCAGCGCGCGGCGGAAGGGATTCGCGTGATCCTCGTGCGCGACGAGACGACGCCGGAGGACTTCCACGGCATCGTCGCCGCGCGCGCGGTGCTCACCTCGCGAGGCGGAATGACGAGCCACGCCGCCGTCGTTGCGCGCGGCATGGGCAAGTGCGCGATCGTCGGCTGCAAGGAGATGGAAGTCGACCTGCAGCATCGCAGCTTCAAGGTCAACGGGACCACGATCAACGAGGGCGAGTGGATCACCCTCGATGGCGCGACGGGGCGCGTGTTCAGCGGCGATCTTCCCACGATTCCGAGCGATGTCGTTCGGGTGCTCTCCGGACAGATGCGCGGCTCGGATTCGCGCGTGTACCTCACCTACGCGCGGCTTCTTTCCTGGGCCGATGAAGCTCGCACACTACAAGTACGCGCGAACGCCGACACGCCGCAGGACGCGCGGGTGGCGCGGCACTTCGGGGCCGAGGGCATTGGGCTCTGCCGCACGGAGCACATGTTTTTCGAGGGCGATCGGATCACGGGGATGCGCGAGATGATCGTCGCCAGGGATGAGGGCGGGCGCCGACGCGCCCTGGCGAAGCTCCTCCCCATGCAGCGCTCCGACTTCGAGGGAATCTTCGAGGCGATGGATGGCTGCCCCGTCACGATTCGCCTGCTCGACCCGCCGCTGCACGAGTTCCTTCCGCACGGCGGAGAGGACACGAAGCGCCTCGCGCGCACGCTCGGTCTCGCGCGCGACGAGCTCAATCGCATCGTCGAGTCGCTCCGCGAGACGAATCCGATGCTCGGGCTTCGCGGGTGCCGGCTGGGCATCGTCTATCCGGAGATCACGGAGATGCAGGGGCGCGCGATCTTCGAGGCTGCGGTGCGCGCGAAGCGGCGTGGGATCGACGTCCAGCCGGAGATCATGATCCCGCTCGTGTCCACGGTGAAGGAGCTCGAGCACCAGCGGGCGATTCTCGAGCACGTGGCGGACCAGGTGATGGGCGCGATGGGCGAGGAGCTGCCGTACACCATCGGCACGATGATCGAGCTCCCGCGCGCGGCACTCACGGCCGATCAGATCGCGACTGCGGCGGATTTCTTTTCCTTCGGCACGAACGATCTCACGCAGACGACGCTCGGCCTCAGTCGCGACGATGCGGGGCGCTTTCTGCCGATGTACGTGGAGGCGGGAATCTACCCCGAGGATCCGTTCCGCGTGCTCGATGTCGCGGGCGTGGGGAAGCTCATCAAGTTGGCAGTCACGGAAGGACGCCGCGTGCGCCCGAACATGAAGACGGGCATCTGCGGGGAGCACGGCGGCGAGCCCCGCTCGATCGCCTTCTGCCAGTCCGCGGGGCTCAACTACGTCTCGTGCTCACCCTACCGTGTGCCGATCGCGCGGTTAGCCGCGGCGCAGTCGGCGCTCAACCTAGCCAAGTGACATCGTCTTCTGCGACTCCGCCAACGCCGGCGGATTGACGTCGTAGACGTAGTACATCGCTCCGGGTCGCTCCTTGCGCAGCAGCGGTAGCGAGACGTTGAACACGGGAACGCCGCCGAGTGTGGCGCCGCGCAACGTGCCCGAGTGCGCGTGACCGTGAAAGGCGACGGCCGCGCTGTAACGATCGAGCGGCTCCGCGAGCCGGTCGGTGCCGAGGTACGACTGAATCGCATCGGGCTCGCCGGCGATCGTCGCCGCGATCGGCGCGTAATGGAGCACCGCGACGCGTACCGGCGTCGAGAGTCGCCGGAGGGCCAGCTCGAGTGAATGGACCTCGCTGAGCGTCGCTTTCACGAACGCCTTCGTCTCCGGCTCGCCGAACGGTGTGAGCATCCCGCGACCGAAGCCACCCATGAATCCCTTCACGCCGGCAAAGCCCACGGTTGGATTCAGCTCGAACGTGTCGCCGCACAGGAGATGCACGCCACGGGCGCGCAGCATGCGGCTTCCCTCCTCCACCTGGCCGGACTCGTAGTCGTGATTTCCGAGCACCGCGACGATGGGCACCGTCACGTCGGTGAGCTCACCAACGACCACCTTGTAGTCGGCCAGCGCGCCCCAGCGAGTCAGGTCGCCGGTGAGGACGAGTACGTCCGCCTCGTCGTTGACGCGCGCGAACAGCTCGCGATAGAGGCCGACATCATCCTGCCCGCAGTGAAAGTCGCCCACCGCGGCGATGCGCACGCTGCCGGGGCGACGCGGCTGGCTTGCGCGCCGCTCGTGGCCGTTCGAGATCGCGCCGGTAATGGATCGTTCGGTCATGCGAGAAACTCCTTTACCTGTTCGCTGCGCTCGTCCCAGACCGCGCTCTCCGCGATCTCGCGCACGATCGGACGCGCGAGCGCATCGATCACGGACTCCTCGCGCAGGTCCTTCATTTCCCACTCGTGAACGTCGATGGTGAAGCTGAAGCGCGAGATCAGGGGCCCGCGTGTGACGCGATCCCCCGTTCGCTCGCGATCCATGTCGGCGCGCGCCCGGATGACGAGCTCCTCGCGCACCCACCGCGGCACGCCGTCGCGATGCTCGGGATACACGTAGTCGAACATCTGGATTTGCGCGAGCAACAGCGGCCAATGCTCCGCCGTCTTCGCGACGATCCGCCTCCAATCCATTCCTCCGCCAACGCAGACGATGAGGTGGACGATGTCCGCCATGTCCTGGCGATGGCGCTCGCTGATGAACAGGCGGTGCCACAGCAGCTCCTCAGCCGGCGCCACGCGCACCGGCGTGGCGGCGAGAATGGCGGGACGGCTGTAGCGATACCAGTCGTCATCGATCATCGCGAGGCCATTCCCCATGCCGAAGATGATATCGATGAACAGATCGCCGCGCGTCGCCTTGGCGAGCCAGTGCGGCTGCTCGAGCCGCGCGATCATGCCGGCGCTCTTGAGCGCGCGCATCGCGTCGATGAGGTGGGTTGGCTGGACGAAAATGTCCAGGTCCTTCGTCTCGCGATAAATCCCCGTGTGCTCGTAAATGGCGTAGGCGCCCGCGACCACGTACGCGATGCCGGCCGCGTTGAGCGCCGCGAGTGCCGCCTTGTACAGTTCGCGCTCGGCCTCCGGAACCCAGAAGTCGCCGTGCGTGACAGAACGCTCCTCTTCGCGCGAGAGCGCTCCTCGCTTGCGTGCCTGTGCCAGCGTGCGGCCCATTTCTCCCATTGACTCCTCGCGTTGCGCTGCGCGGCGTGTGACTCTTGCCGTGTCCCGGCGTACACATGGCCTAGCGATGGGGTTTCAGCCTTTCCTCGGCACGCACCGTGCCGGGCCCGCTCCGATGCAGGAACGCCGGACGGAGCGTGGGCTCTATCCGGCGTTCCGAGTGGACCTGGCGAGAGTCGAACTCGCGTCTTGCATAGGATCAACCACAGCGTCTACGTGCGTAGTCCACCGATTGATGTCTCCGACGGCTGGCTGGTGAACGACCCACCGTTGGATGAGCTCTCTAGATTTTCGCCACACGCCTGAGAGCGCGACGCGCGGCTAGCCCAGATTTTCGATACCTGCGAAGCCGCCCCGGGCGGGCTTCCTCGCAGGCACTCACAAGCGGTAACCGAAGTTACGCTGCGAGAGCCATGTTTGAGTTGGCAGTTGAAAATTTTCCCGAGGGTTTTACCAGGAACCCGAGGACCTGGGCACGCGACCACAGTTTCTTCTACACAATCGAAACCATTTCAGGCCCGACTTGCATTCAAATATACCCCCCACGCGGCGGCTCGCCAACCGATCCTGGAGGCCCTTAACCCTCTTGGTGCCCGCTCACGCCGCGCCCGGCGTTCCCTTCCCGAACGAGCTCCGCGACATCGCCTGCCGAACGCAGTTGCGCCCCGCGCTCTTCGCCTGATAGAGCGCCATGTCGGCAGCGGGAAAGAGCAGGTCTCCCGCCTTCACGCTCTCCGTATAGGACGCGACGCCGAACGACGCCGTCACCGTGATCGGCGAGCGACCGTTTGGCGATGCGACCTTGAGCAGCGAGATGGCTTCGCGAAGCCGCTCGGCCGTGGCCGACGCGCCGGCCAAACTCGTTTGCGGGAGCAGGATCGCGAGCTCTTCGCCGCCGTAGCGCGCGCACAGATCGATCTCGCGAACCGTTCGCTGCGCGGCCTTCGCGACTTCCTTGAGTACCTCGTCGCCGCCCTGGTGGCCAAAGACGTCGTTTACGGTCTTGAACATGTCGATGTCGAGCAAGATCAGCGACACCGGTTGGCGGTGACGGGCGTGTTCCAGCAGATGATGTCGCAGGCGATCCTCGAACTGACGACGATTCGCGAGCCCGGTGAGCGCGTCGTGATTCGACTTCTGCGTGACATCTTGCAGCTGCTCCACATTCTTGAGCGCCACCGAGGCCACGGGCGCCAGCATCGATAGCAGCTCCCCTTCGACCGCAGTCAGCTGCGCCACTTCGTCCCCCTCGACGCACACCGCGCCGATGAGCTCATCATCGACCAC